>JBDTSO010000404.1:0-3092 GCA_039931085.1 Acidobacteriota bacterium
AATTAAGAAAGTTAAAAAAAAAATAGAAAAAGTTGAAGATTATTAATTTATCAATTTTGTTAAAAGACAAACATTGAAGGGAAATAATCATCAGAGTTACTGCAAATCTTTCCCCGTCATACGTCTTAAAAACGATGACTCATATTGAAAATAGTTATAAGGAGAAAAGAAAATGCAGGCAGTTTTAGATCAAAATCGGATAGCAGAAGCATGTATCACCCGCACAAACGGCGCATTCGGCAATAAGATCGGCATTGTCGGAAAAATTTTCGGATGCTGGCATAAACAATTGAGTCGTCCTTTTACAAACAGGAACGCTTCATATCGCGCTTGTTTAAATTGCGGCGCACGAAAACATTTCAACACGCAAACATTAAAAACTTCGGGTCCGTTTCATTATCCCCCAGCAATATCGTTTAATAAAACTTAAATGATGTTTACAACTCACGAATTCACCTTACAAGCGCGGTTTTTGTTTTACGCCGCGCTTTTTATATTGAATTCCGATGTTTTATTAAAGGGAAATAAATATTTAAACTTTTGCGATAGCCACCAAATTTTTACGGTCGGAAACGACAACCCCGCCCGGTTTCTCTTCGGTTACGGCAAACATTTTAGGCTTTTTAACTTTCAATTTCGTATCAATCGGAACGATAACTTCCCCGTTTTCATTAACATCGAAAATTCCTGCACTAATTGGATATTTATCGTTTTGCGTTTCATCAAAAACCCAGAGTTGATAAGTTGCTTTTGCCGAATCATTGACAGGCATACCGTGAAAAGTTACGTATCCTTTTTGCAGTGAATTACTCCATACCACATCGCCCGAAATGTTTTTCTCACCTTTCGGCGGTTCTAATTTTGTTCTAACAATGTCCGGTGCGGCGGCGATAAGCTGATCACGTCTTTGAAGAATAGATAACTCCGGTGTCGGCGTTTGAATTGTTTTAGATTCTTTGACAATTTCTTGTTGAGGTTGAAAACGGGTTGTCCATAGATTTACAGCCAATAAGGCGCACGCTGCCGCCGCAATTCCCCAACCCAGCCATTGCCAAAAAGGACGCTTTTCGGCTGCTTCGAGGCTGATTCCGACTGTTTCCGTGTTCAACGAACCGAAACTTTGTCTGTTATTCGTTTCGGAATTTACAACTTCCGGGCTGAAATAATTTTCAGCATTACTTAAAATTTTTGCCCGCAATTTTTCAGGCATAACGACCAATTTAATATCAGATATTCCGATAGCAGCAGCCGTTAATTCAAATGAGGAATTATTAGCCCAATCGGGAAATTGACTTTCAAGTTGTTCGAGTTCCATCAATTCCTCTTTGTTCAAGTCAAAAATCGCTTGGTCGGAAAGAAGTTCCAGCATTCTCTCTTTTATTTTGTTTGTCATGCTGTTACCTCCTGACCATTTTCTGAGTTTCCTAACCCCAAATCTTCTCTAACTTGAATCAAACCGCGTCGGGCGTGTGTTTTAACCGTGCCGAGCGGCATATCAAGAGCGTCTGATATTTCTTGATGCGAATATCCCTGAACTATCGAAAGGTGCAGAACTTGTCTTTGTTCGGGGCGCAAATTTTTCATTGCCTGCGCTGCTTCTTTTGCTTCTACGCAAAGCTGAACATCCTGATCGCTGTTTTCAGGTTCAATTAAAATATCTTCCAAAGAATCAATATTTGGTCGCCGACTTTCCTTTCTCAACCGATCAATCAGTCTGCGCCGCGCAATCATCGCCACAAATGTCGTTTCAGAGGCTTGATTTTCGTCAAACCGTTCCGAATTTTTCCAAACGTCAATAAAAATTTCCTGAACGGCATCTTCGGCTTCTTCTGAATTTGACAACATTCGTAAAGCCAATGACCAAACTAAACCGCCGTAAGCGTTCAAGCATTCTTGAACGGCACTTTTTTCTCCTGATGCGATGCGTTTTAAGATAGATTGAGCCACAAATTAAAGTTCCTAAAAATTATTCGGATTTAACTTAAAGCTAACCTATTCAATAAACTTTGCCAAGTCTGCAAACACCGACATTGCTGTTAATATCCTTCGGTAAGTGAATTAGAAATTTAAGTTTCAGTCAGGATATTTTATTAAACGCCATTGTAATGACAATAGTTCCTTTTTCAATAATCTATAAATGAGAGCAAAAAATTTGGTATTATTATTTGCCTTCCAATAATTTATTCGCTTATTTCAGAAATATAGATGCAAAAAAGAATTTCTTTGTAAAGTCGAAAAGTTATTTTTAGTGTTTATACGATAAAATATTATTTGTTTTTACTGTATTGAGTTGGATTTTAACGAAGCAGTTTTCGGGCATCGCCGGCTTTCGATTTTAGATTTAAGTTGCGCAGGACATCAGCCGATGCTTTCCGCCGACGGAGAAATCAGCGTGGTTTTTAACGGCGCGATTCACAATTTTCGTCCGCCGCGCCACGAACTCGAAGCCGCCGGATGCAATTTCAAAAGCCAAACTGACACGGAAATTTTGATTCACGGTTACAAAGAGTGGGGAATTGACTGCTTAGCCGAAAAAATCGAAGGAATGTTTGCCATCGGGATTTGTGAATTGATAAAAAAAATCGCCGAACATTTTAAAAACGGTTCGGTTGTTTTAATCGGAAAAATCGCGGTTGATGCTGAGCAGAAAGTTAAAATTTTGAGCGATGTCGAAAATGTGCAATTTCTCGGAAGAAAACCATATTGGGAATTGCCGAACTCTTGCAAAGGCTTTGATGTCGCGCTTAATCCGCTTGTCATCAGTGAATTAACATTGGCGGCGAATCCTCTGAAAGTGCGCGAATATCTCGCCGCAGGTTTGCCGGTTATTTCAACTGACATACCGGAAGTCGCAATTTTAACTCATTGCCGCATCGGAAAAACGCACGAAGATTTTATTCGTCAAATTGAAGAAGCGTTGAAAAATCCGCAATTTAACCGAGAAAGGAAACAATATTTTCCAGCAATAAATGAGTTTGCTGAAGAAAAATTTGATTCGTCGCCAGTAATAAAATAATCAACGAAATGCTGAATATCGAAATCCAGAATATAACGCTCACGTCAAACAAACTAAATGCGGCTGGATTGAACTT
>JBDTSO010000405.1:0-3086 GCA_039931085.1 Acidobacteriota bacterium
CGACTGTGATAATTAAGAACTTTTAAGGCAAAAACTGAAATTATCCCTGATGCCAAACAAATTTTTATTATAAAGCTTTGACAATCCGCCGAAATCTCACCTGAAAAAACATAAAAATTCCGTAAGAAAAAAGTCCGGCTGCAACCAGACCGAGCAGCCAAACTCCGTAAGGCTGCTGTTCGACACTGCGTAATGCCCCACCGAAATCCCGGACTCGTCCGGCGTTCGACTGCCACGCGGCAAAAGCAAGGAAAAATCCGATAATGCAAAAAACAATGCCGCGTGCGGAAAACCCGACGATGCCGAAGCGCGTTCCCCATTTTTCCTGACTCTTACTCATTTCCGACAACTGCCAATTTTCACGAAATTTGGTTTTGTAGGCGATGTAAAAATGGACGACTCCGATAATTGCCGTAATCGCCGCCGCCAGACCGACGAACCATTGACCGAACGGCTGTGCGAGCAGCCACGCCGTCCAGCTTTGCGCCCAAATACCTTCATCCTCTCGCGCACCGAGAAAAATTTTTACGGCGGAAAAAGATAATCCCAGATAAACCAGACCAATGCCGGCATAAACGATACGAACGGCAATGCCTCTAACATCCGAACCTTTCGCATCAGTATCCATCAATGCTTGGATAAAACGCCAGACGGCATAGCCGACGAATCCGACGGCAACGGCGACGAGCAAAAACTGCCCGAACGGAAGCTGCACAATTTCCTGCAACGCTCCTTCCGTGCCGCTTGCCGACGCGATCCCGACAACCGACATTATCGCCAAAATGCCGACCAGCAGATGCACCACGCCCATCGCCGCAAAACCAATGCGCCCCATCAAAACAACCCAGGGACGCGCTTCACGGACTTTTTCTTTTGCCTTTTCTTTAATCTGTTTATTTTTTTCTTGTCCGTTCATTTTTCACAATTCTGCCTGTCGTTTTAACATTATCTGTTTCTGTTTCGCCAAGTAAAGACGGTCAATGTGGGTTGAGCGTTTATTCTGACGGAAAAACAGCTTTTGTCAATGAAACGATTGACCTAAAATCAATTGTCCGATTGTCTGAAATTACTGATTCGGCAACCGGCGTAAAGTTTATCGCTCACGTTAGATTCTGAACAAATACCGTCTCTTCTTTCAAGTCAATAAGGAACGGTTCGATGCCTGCGCCGAGTATACTCAAAAACTACAATATGCCGATTATGCCTAATCTATTATATTTACATTTTTCCAAGCATAATATTTAACTGATTTGTATTATTTTCTTTCCGACAATTTAAGATTTGGGTAAAGAAAAGTAAGTCGAAAGTTCCACGTTTCAAATTGAACGCGAGTTGAATTTAGAAACATAAACTGAATTACATTTTTTCTATACTCTTGATTCCCGACTCTTGACTTTCAATATTTTCGATGCGGAGTGGTGGAAATCCCACGATGTCGTAAGTCGCCGAAGCGATTCCGACTCCGGCTTCGTCCAAACCTGCAAGCATCTCGCGGCTGATCGAATCTTTGACTTCACGGACGTGATGTTCTCCGACGATAAAACGAATCGTGAGTTCGAGCCAGTTATCCGTAATTCGGTAAAAAACGCGCGGCTTGAAATCTTCGACATTAACGAAATATTCTTTTTCTAACCTTTTAACCGCTTCCGCGCTCAATTCGCTGAGTTTCAGCACATATTTGTTGGTTGCGGAAATCATAATTTCTTCGGCTTTGCGGCGGTCGGCTTGATACGTAATCGGAATCGAGATTTCTTCCCAGATAAACGGAAAATCCCGCGTGTAATTAAAAACCGGCTCGTCAAAAATCTTGTTGTTGGCGACGGTTACGATTCTGCCCGTAAACTGCCGGCTTTTCACCCAAATCGCAGGATCGGATTTCTGAACGGCGGGCGGTTGTCCCATTTCCATAATCGTCGTTTGGATAAAACCCAAACCGATGACATCGCCGCGCACTCCGCCCATCGAAATTCTATCGCCGACGGTAAAATTTCTGCCTCGCAAAATAACGATATATCCGGCGATTGACGAAACAACCTTTTGCAGTGCGAAAGCAAGACCGGCAGTAATTAACCCGACGGCGGTAGCAAGGCGCGTCGGGTCTTCAAACCAAATTGAAACAACTACGACGATCATTAAAAGTGCGATCAAGACGCTGATTCCCTGCTTTGTCCAAAATCGTGCGCGTTCTAATTGTTTGCTGCTTAAAATTAGATTAACCAAAGCGCGTAAAATATAACCGAGAAACAGAACAACCGCGATAAATCCCAGTGTCAACAACAGTTTTTGCCCGTTTGCAGCGTCAAAGCCGACTAATCGGATTCCGAATATTTCCATATTTTTACAATAGTTTTTCGCAGTTGCAATAACCGCAGAATTTTACTGCTGAAGCCACACTAAAAGTAAAGTCTTAATAAATTTTCACAAAAAGTGGATTGTCTAGACTTTCGTATTTAGACACTAAAAATGCGATTCACGTTTCTGATATAAAATTAATCCACGCAAATCGCAAAGAAAATTCTTCTTTTCACTTTAGGTTTTAAGCTGAAAAATATATCAACTCCAAATCTTTTTCACTTTTAGTCCCTTTCAACCGCCATCGCTACCGAATTTCCGCCGCCCAAACACAGCGCGGCAACGCCTTTTTTCACATCGCGTCGTTTCATTTCGTAAAGCAAGGTCGTCAAAATTCGCCCGCCGGAATTGCCGATGGCGTGTCCGAGCGCGACCGCGCCGCCGTTGACGTTGACTTTTTCCATATCGAGTCCGAGTTCCTGCATTACGCCCAACGCCTGCACGGAAAATGCTTCGTTTAATTCAAAAAGATCAACTTCCTCCATCGTCCAACCGGCTTTTTTCAAAACATTTTTCACGCCTTCAACCGGAGCCATCATAATCATTTTCGGTTCGATGCCGCTCGTTGCATAAGCGACGATTCGCGCCAGCGGTTCGATGTTTAATTCCTTTGCTTTTGCTGCCGAAGTTACGACAATCGCCGACGCGCCGTCATTAACGCCCGGCGCATTTCCCGCCGTTACCGTTCCGCCGTCCTTCTTAAACGCCGGTCTTAATTTGCTCAAAGAATCAAC
>JBDTSO010000406.1:0-3080 GCA_039931085.1 Acidobacteriota bacterium
GGTGGTATCCAAGCCGCCTTTTTTTGAACTTCTTGCGTAAATTCAATTATTTGACCAATTGGCGCATTGCGAGTTCTTCGGTCGCCGCCGCCACGCGGTCATCGGCGTTTTGATCTTTCACCCAATCGAGCAGACCGAGCAAGCCTTCTTCCAAATTTACCTTCGGTTCGTAGCCAAGCAATTTTTTGGCTCTGGCAATATCTGAAATACAATGCCTGATGTCGCCTTCACGATATTTTCCGACAATCTCCGGTTCGATGTTTTTGCCAAGTCCTTTCGCCAGCATCTGCGCGATTTCCTTGACTGAAATCGGACGACCCGTGCCAATATTGATTGCTTGATAATTTGCTTTGTCGCTTTCAAGTGCCAAAAGATTCGCCTGTACGATGTCGCTGACGTGAACAAAATCGCGCGTTTGTCTGCCATCTTCAAAAATCACCGGACTTTGGTTGTTCAAAAGCCGCGCTGAGAAAATCGCACACACACCCGTATATGGATTTGATAATGCTTGGCGTGTGCCATAGACATTAAAATAACGCAGTGCAACAGTCGGAATTTTGTAAGCACGCCCGACGCAGATACAATATTGTTCCTGGTCTTGCTTGGAAACTGCGTAGACCGAGGTCGGAAAAAGAGGCTTTTCTTCAGTTGTGCCGATTGGCTTTAATAGCGAATTGCATTCATCACATTTTAATTCCCACTCGTGAGCGTCGAGTTGCTCATTGCCGCGCAGCTGCGGATGGACGGTTTTGTCGCAGGAATCGCATCGATACGCGCCTTCGCCGTAAATTGACATCGAAGAAGCGACGACTAATTTTTTAAACTGTGCCGGACGCTTTATCATTTCCTCCAGCAAAACGGCTGTTCCTAAGTCGTTGGCTTTCACATAGCGGACAATTTCGTACATTGATTGTCCGACACCGACTTCCGCCGCTTCGTGATAGACGACTTCGATTTCGTCGAGTGCTTTTGCCACCGTGTCCGCGTCGCAAATGTCTGCCTTAATAAATTCAGCGTCTTTGTTCAGAAATTCGGGAACGGTGTCGCCGTGAACCTGTCCGACCAACGAATCCAAAATTCTGACTTTATGTCCGCGCTCAATGAGTTCATCAACCAAATGAGAACCGATAAATCCGGCTCCGCCGGTAACTAATATGTTCATTCCTATAATTTATCCTTAATTTTACTTAAATTTTAAGTCAGATAGTTTTTATCTTAATTTTAAAAATTTTTTATGCACTTGCCGTTTGCCGCAAAGGTTTTTCTTTTTTCACAAGCGAATTGAATATATCGAAGACTTTCGGTGCGATAACCTTTGTCGAATATTCCTGCTCGACGGTTTTGCGTCCTGATTGTCCTAGTTTTCTACGCAACTCTACTGAATCCATCAGTCTGTTTAATTTTTCAATCCATTCCTCTTTGTCAGCGGCAAGAAATCCGTTTTTGTCATCTTGAATAATTTTCGTATTGACACCGATTGGCGAACAAATCGTCGGAATGCCGAGTGCCATATATTGCAGAGCCTTCAGACCGCATTTGCCCTGACTCCACAAATCGTCGGGCATCGGCATAATTCCGATGTCCATTTCCATCAAATCTTCGACTTCCGTCGCTGATTGCCACGAAATTGCGTTAACATTTACTTTATCTAAATCGTATTTCGGTGCGCCGATAACCTTGAAAACAAAATCTCTTTGTTCGGCTAATTCCTGAAAAACGCCAGCAACCGTGTCGAGATATTGCGCCGTGCTGTAACTTCCGCTCCAACCGATAACCAATTTATCCTTTGCATAATCGGCTTTCGGCATATACTTTTCAGTGTCAATCGTCGTCGGCACAATCGTTACGCACTCGTTAAATTGTCCGGCGTAATCTGCCAGATAGTCATTTCCAGCCATTACCCAATCGGAAACGCGGCAAATCAAGCCGGTTTTTTTCGGGTATTTAAGATAGCTCAAATAACTATTTGAAGGACTTTTATAAGCCACAAAAACCGCATCGTCGAAATCGAAAATCATCGGCACACCTGAACGCGCAATTTTTTTTTCAAACATCGCCGGACCGAAAATCGCCGCTTCTCGGAAAACATAGACAAGATCGAAATCTTGCAGTGAACTCATCTCGACACGCCGGTTATTCATATTCTGCAAAACAGTTTTCACTTTTTTCAAAGTATTGCCGGTTTGATAAAGAATTTTGTGTAATTCTTCGGTTTCAAAAGGCGCATATGTAATCTCAACACCCTTTTGGCGCAAAATCGGTTCCCATTGTTCGAGGCGAAAACGCTGTCCCGGGGAAGTATCGTAGAGACTTGGAACTATGGCAAGCAATTTAATTTTTCCGTTCATTTCGATATTTTTTTTACAGGGTTTTAATATTTTGCCGTGCTGACTTTTAACAAAAGTTTGATTTTTGTCTGCGGTCATACGATTATTTACCGGAAATTTTGAAGTTTCGCTGATTTCTTCAATTTTCACAAAACTTCATTATCCCGTATTCGGACCAAAATTTCCAAATACGATACTAACTTATTCAGCTCGACTATGGCTTAGTCAAAGTTTGGTAAAAAGAGAAGTGTTAATACCAAGCTACATAAAAAGATGAGAAAAAAATTAGATTTCAAAATTAGCAAAAAACTGACAGCTGATAGCCGAAAGCTGATTTTCACAGCTAATTTTAATCTCGATTATTTATGTAGCTTGGTATAAAAATTATTCTCAAGTCTATTTCTTGCGGTTTCCCGCAAGTTGTTTTCAAAGAAGCTTTAATATGATTCCATTGGCTGTCGATTAAGTCGCTTGGATATGTTTTTTTTATACACCAGCTTTATCCGAGAAACTTCCGTTAGCCTATTTACCAATCAGATTCTAGGGAACTTGCTGTTTACTAAGCCAGGCTTGAAACATCAAGACTGCCCATAACGCGTGCTGATGGTTGCGCTTGCCAGACAAATGTTCCCGCCATTTGGCATTTACGGCTTGCGGGTCTAAGAAACCTTCACTCTGCAACTGCTTTTCGTTGAGCAAACTTTCCGCCCATTCGCGCAATTGTCGAGCGATGTTCCGCGCCGTTTATCCAAA
>JBDTSO010000407.1:0-3065 GCA_039931085.1 Acidobacteriota bacterium
GCGGTTGACAAACTAAAGTTTGAACTCAAAACACTTGACTCATTTTGAATTTCTTTCCCAAAAAATGCCGTCCGCAAAACCTTGAATCGTTTTATCATTTTCAGCCAAAGCGAGCCGTTTTTCGGTCAATAGACAATAATTTTCGTCCGCTTCGATGCCGACAAAATTACGATTCAGCTTTTTGGCGACAACCGCCGTCGTCCCGCTTCCCGCAAATGGATCGAGAATCAAATCGTTTTCATTTGTCGAAGCCAGAATGATTTTCGCCAGAAGTTTTTCAGGTTTCTGTGTCGGATGCGGCGTATTTTCGGGCATTGACCAAAACGGAACGGTCAAATCAGTCCACAAATTCGATGGATGCGTTAAGCGAAAATTTCCTTTTTCCGATCTTTTCCAATCTTTCGGTTCGCCGTTTTCCGTGTAAGGTGCGAGAACTTTGCGCTTTGTTTTTACAGCGTCGAGATTAAAAATGAATTCATCCGAAACAGTGAAAAACCAAATATCTTCCGAGGCATTTTTCCAATTCGCTTTTGCGCCGCGCCCTTTTTCGCGTTCCCAGGTTATTCGGTTTCGTAGATTAAAATATTTCATTCCGACGCGCTGAATCGCCGAAGCCGAACGCCAATCGCCGCAGATGTAAACGGTTGCCGTTTCTTTTAGTAATTCAGCACATTGTTTAAGCCACGAATCGAGCCAGGCTTCGTATTCATCGAGCGAAGTTTGTCGAAAAGAATTCGCGCCGAAGTTTTTCGTCAAATTATACGGCGGATCGGCAAACAGCAAATCGAATTTCTTTTCGGGCAGATGATTTATAATTTCAAACGCATCGCCGCAGATTGTTTTATTGCGGATGTCGGAAAAATCCGTGTCGTTATCAAAATAAACAACGCGCCGACGGAAAATTTCAGATTCTTCATTCGATAATTCAATTGTGCGATTGCGCGGAGCGCGTTTTTTCGGTTCGATTTTAGACATTTTAAAATTAATGTTCGATGGCGATCTTAATGCACTGAACGCCTTCTCTGACATCAACTTCGACGACGTGCGTTTCGCAACCGTTCGGAATAACCGTAATCGAACCGTCGCGTTCGAAATAAGCGGATTTTACTTTGTCCAGCGATTCGACATTGGCTTTTTGCCGAAGTGCCTGAAGCAAATCGTCTTTTGAGAAATTTATTCGTTTGACAAAAGTAGAGCAAGAAGCGTTGCGCGTTTTGGAACATCATCAACAAAAATATGTTCTTCAAGCGTGTGTGCGCCGCCGCCGGCAATGCCTAAACCGTCCAAAACCGGAACGCCGAGCGCGGCGACAAAATTCCCGTCCGACGCACCGCCGACCTGTGTTTCACCGAGTTCGTAATCGAAATCCGCCGCTAAATTTTTTGCCTTTTTGTAAATTTTGATGACATTTTCCGTGCGTTCCATCGGCGGACGATTGATCGCGCCTTCGATTTCGATTTTTACGCGGTCGTCGGTTGATTTTAGATTTCTGATTTTGTTTTCGATTCTTTCCGCTTCGCCGATTGATGTAAAACGCACGTCAATTTCGCAATTCGCGTATTCGGGAATCACGTTTGAAGTCGTGCCGCCCGAAATCGTGCAGACATTGGCAGTCGTGCCGTTTGCCAAATCATTCAATTCGTGAATTTTCGGAATTTGCCGCGAAATTTCCAGAATCGCCGACGCGCCTTTTTCCGGTTCTAATCCGGCGTGTGCCGGAACGCCGTGAGCTTTGAGATGAAACATTCCCGTTCCCTTGCGTCCGGTTTTGACTTTGCCATTTGCCGAAGGTTCGCAAACCAGACAGAATTCGGCACGTTTCGCTTCGCGTTCGACCAATTCGCGTCCCGTCGGACTGCCGATTTCTTCATCGCAGGAAAGCAAAATTGTAAGCGGTCTCGGCGGTTTGACATTGAATTTCGTAAAGGCTTTCAAAACTTCCAAAACAATAATAATATTCGCCTTCATATCGAAAATTCCACAGCCGTAAAATTTATCGTCTTCGATGCGCGTCGGATTTTGCTCTTTTGTTTTTCGCGGATGAACGGTATCCGTGTGTCCCAAAATCAAAATCGGTTTTTCGCTTGATTGGAAAGAGCGAATAATCAAATGTTCGCCTAAATTTTCGGAAAAAACTTTTTCGATTTTGAAGTCAGATGAAATTTTAAAAAATTCTTTTTCAAGAAAATCAACAACGGCGCGGCTTCCGGCAATATCACGCGAAGGCGATTCGATTTCGACAATTTCCCGAATCGAATTTAAAGCATTGTCCTGATTGCTCCGAAAATAGTCGAGAAACTCGTAGGCTTGCATAATTAGCGATATTTTTTGAAAAAAGTGGTGCGGACGAATGGAATCGAACCATCACGGGATTGCTCCCACGGGCTTCTGAGACCCGCGCGTCTACCAGTTCCGCCACGTCCGCGTGAAAAGGTAAATGTGATAATACGAATTTACGGGCGAAAGTTCAAGAAACGCTTGTGGTTTATCTTTTTCACCGCGAAATTTGTTATATTTAAATTGATGCAGAAAGCACAAACAAAAAATTATTTGCGCGAAAATCTCGTGGAAGTTCAGCAAAAGATTGATAAAGCGGCGCGAAAAGTCGGCAGAAATTCAGAGGATGTAAAAATCATTGCCGTCAGCAAAACACATCCGGTTGAGATATTGAATAAAGCAATCGAAGCGGGCGCAACGGTTTTCGGCGAAAATAGAGTGCAGGAAGCCGAAGAAAAAATTTATTTAATCAAAAATGAAGAAATCGAATGGCATTTGATCGGACATCTCCAAAAGAACAAAGCGCGGAAAGCCGTGCAGCTTTTTGACGTGATTCACACGCTTGATTCTGTTGAACTTGCCGAAAGATTGGAACGTATTTGTCAGGAAGAAGAGCGAAATAGTTTGCAGATTTTGGTGCAAATTGATTTGGCGAAAGAAGCGACAAAAAACGGCATCGAAGAAAAAGATTTGCCGGAATTAGTTGAATTTTTGCAAACTTGTGATTGTTTGAAATTTACAGGTTTTATGATAATTCCGCCGTTTTTTGAAGATGCGGAAAATGTGCG
>JBDTSO010000408.1:0-3055 GCA_039931085.1 Acidobacteriota bacterium
TTTCATCTTAAAATTATCGGCGTAATGATGATCGTTTTGGCATTGGTTCACGGCGTTTTTCCAAAGCATTTCGATTGGAAAACCGAACTCCGTCCGTTGAGTTTAATAAATCGGCAAGTGATGTATGTCCATACTTTTTTTATCGCCGTGATCGTTTTTTTGATGGGAATTCTATGTTTGACCTCGACGCGGGAAATTGTCGAAACGAATTTAGGACAAAATTTAGCGTTAGGACTCGGAATTTTTTGGTTTCTCAGACTGCTAATTCAATTTTTCGGCTATTCTTCCGAACTCTGGAAAGGCAAAACTTTTGAAACGACAATCCACATTTTATTTTCAATGCTTTGGACTTATTTCAGCGTCATATTTTTTCTGGTTTATTTCACAAAGTTATAAAATATTTCTGCAAGTTCATAACGAATTGTTCGGAATTCATCAATAAATACATACAGATTTTCGTAAGTTTCGTGAGAGAATTGACGGCAAAAAACGGAAAAGATAGAAGAGTGAATTTGCTTTCGCCGCGCATCTTTTCTATTTTGTAAGCAATGAAAAATGACGAAAAACCAATTGTTTCGATAATTATGGGCAGCACATCCGATTGGGAAACGATGAAAAATGCTTCCGACGTTTTGAAAGATTTTGATGTCGCGCACGAATGCAAAGTAGTTTCCGCACATCGCACACCTAATTTACTTTTTGAATTCGCCAAATCCGCCGAATCTCGCGGCATCGAAGTTATCATCGCGGGCGCAGGCGGCGCGGCGCATCTGCCCGGAATGTGCGCTTCGCAGACAATTTTGCCGGTTTTGGGAGTTCCTGTTCAAAGCAAAGCGTTGTCGGGAATGGATTCACTTTTATCAATTGTTCAAATGCCCGCCGGAGTTCCGGTCGGAACATTAGCGATTGGAAACGCGGGCGCGAAAAACGCCGCACTTCTGGCAATTTCAATTTTAGCAAATTCGCGTCCTGAACTGCGAGAAAAGTTGCGCGAATTTAGAAAGAAGCAAACTCAAAATGTGTTGGATTCAACACTCGGCTAGTTTCCCCCAAATAAAATCCGTCGAAGCATGTAAATAGATTTTGATTTGTATTTATTTGATAAAAGATATAATTTTAGTGTCAGGTGCCAAACCTAGAATGGCAAATATTTTTGTGTTTGCCTATCGAACAGACGGCATAAAGTAATTCGTTATTTTATGCTGTCGTTTTTATTTATTTTTGAAATTTAATCCGGCAAAATAAAATATGAGTCCGATTTTACCAAATTCAACTATCGGCATTTTCGGCAGCGGACAGCTTGGGCGAATGTTCGCCATCGAAGCGCGAAAAATGGGTTATCGCGTTCACACATTTTCGCCCGCCTCCGACACGCCGACGGGACAGGTTGCCGATTTTGAACTCGAAGCCGAATATGATAATTTACGCGCCGTCAAGGATTTCGCGCGGACGGTTGATGTAGTTACTTTTGAATTTGAAAATGTGCCGTCGGAAACAATTGAAACAGCCGCCGAGTTTGTCGAAGTTTTTCCGCGCGGCGAAGTTTTGCATATTACGCAAAATCGCTTGAGAGAAAAGACTTTTCTCGCCGAAAATAATTTTCCGCATACGCCGTTTCGATATGTCGAAACAATTGGAGATTTGCAAAAAGCGGTTGAAGAAATCGGTTTTCCGTGCGTTTTGAAAACCGCCGGTTTCGGTTACGACGGAAAAGGTCAGACGACGATAAAATCAATTGACGAAATAGAAAAAGCGTTCGCCAACTTGAAAAATCGGGAAGCGGTTTTGGAAGCGTTTGTCGAATTTGAAAAAGAAGTTTCCGTCGTTTGTGCGCGTGATCGAAAGGGAAATTTCGCGCATTACGGAGTGATTGAAAACGAACACCAAAATCATATTTTAGATGTTTCTTTCGCGCCGGCAATCGTTTCACAAAAAACTTTTAATGAAGCAGTTGAAATTGCGCGAAGCGTCGCCGAAACTTTCGATTATGTCGGGACTTTGTGCATTGAATTTTTTCTGACGAAAGACGAAAAACTCATTATCAACGAACTCGCGCCGCGTCCGCACAATTCGGGACATTTAACTTTTGATGCTTGTGTAACTTCGCAGTTTGAACAGCAGTTTAGAGCAGTTTGCGGTTTGCCGCTCGGTTCGACCGAATTTTACCGACCGGCGGCGATGGCAAATCTTTTGGGAGATTTATGGGAAAACGGCGAACCGAATTGGGTAAACGCCCTGAAATTTCCAAACGTCAAACTGCATCTTTACGGCAAAGACGAAACCCGAATCGGGCGCAAAATGGGACATCTGACGGCTTTGAGCGAAACTTCTGAAAAAGCTGTCGAAATAATCAGAGAAGCGCGAAATTCTTTATAGCAAATAATCTAAACATTTAGTTTTTACTCGCGTAGTAAAAACTAAGTTTTATCAAAACCAAATTTCTTGGAGAAATCGAATGAATAATCGAAGACTGAAATTAAACGTCAGTTTGTGGCTAGTTTGTTTTTGTCTGTGTCTGAATGTTGTTTCCATATTCGCGCAGAACGAATCGGACAAACAAAAAGATAACAAAAATTCAACTGAAAAAATTACCGTCGCGTCGGCGATGAAAAATCTCGCGTGGCGCAGCATCGGTCCGGCGAATATGGGCGGGCGCGTCGCCGATGTCGAAGGTGTTCCCGGGGACGCGAATATCGTGTATGTGGCGACCGGTTCGGGCGGAATTTTCAAAACGACCAACGGCGGCACGGATTGGACACCGATTTTTGATCGTCAGAATACGATTTCAGTCGGCGATATTGCTCTTGAACCGGGAAACCCTGATGTCATTTGGGTTGGAACGGGCGAATCGAATGTGCGAAATTCGGTTTCGTTTGGCGACGGCGTTTATAAATCAACCGACGGCGGCAAAAATTGGAATTATCTCGGTTTGAAAAATACCGATACGATTTCAAAGATAGTTATTAATCCGAGAAATCCAGATGTCGCTTACGTCGCGGCGGTCGGACACACTTGGGGACCGAATGAAGAACGCGGCGTTTTTATGACAACGGAC
>JBDTSO010000409.1:0-3054 GCA_039931085.1 Acidobacteriota bacterium
CGCGGGGGAACCAAAGTTTTACGGCACTTTACGTAAAACACGGGGCGAAGCGTTTTGCTAAAGAAAACGCGGGGACACTTCTTCAGTTCCAAGCCCGACAGCTAACCTCGTAGGTGTGGTGAAGAAGTCACTGAGAAATTTTTGCCGTAACGGGTGCGATTTTGTGTGTGCTTCGTATCCTTTGATTTTTTTCAACGAATCAAACGAGACATCCAGTCTTCTCAAAGAGAAAAGTTCCGCATTTCGGTGCGGAACTTTTTTGTGTATAAGAAACCGGCAGAAACCCGCACTTTAGTAAGGGTGCTAAAATTGATTATTATGCACACATACTTCGCGCGTGTTTCTGCAAAAACATTCAATCGTCATATCTTTCCTTGGTCGGCACAACAGCGAGAAAATCCTGTGAAATTCTTTCCGTGTATGTATCCATAAGTTCAATGATTCTTTCATTTTCGGGCGAATGAAAAATCAAACCGACGTGCCTTGGCTTATTAACGCGATAGACAATTTCTTTATCATCGTAATGCGAAGTGTCGGGCTGTTCCTCATTTGCCAGAGCAAGCGTGATTCCCGCGTAATCTTTGCGAATCTTCGGCGGTTGATACGGTTTTTCCTTAGTTGCGATGGACAATTTTGCCCATTCGCGCCATAAACTGAAACCGCACGCCTGTTCTAAAACATCAGCGATATACGCGCCACCGACACGGCAGGCGACTTCCAGGAGATAAAACTTACCGCCGTCCGCACTTTGCAAAAATTCAGCGTGCGCGACACCGCGATTGTGTTCAAAACCTTTCAAAAGTTTTTTGTTTAACTTCTCTAACTCTTTACGTTCTTTCGATTTGTAATCAACCACCGAAGTCGTAAAAACGCCGCCCTGATGCGAAACTTTCAACGGCGTTGTGCCGTATTGACTGACACCGCAGGCAACGATTCTGCCGTTTTCGATGACCGAATCAACGTGAAAAACTTTGCCTTCAACGAATCTTTCGATCAAAAATTGCGACGGATGATCGCGCCAGGTATTTCGTGCGTCGAGTTCGTTCAAAGTTTCCCAAATTTGCTCGCGCGTTTCGCATTTGCGGATGCCGAAAGCGTTGACTTCCGTACGCGGTTTGATAATCCACGGCGCGGGAACTTTATCTAAATAGTCGTTAATTTTATCAGGATTAAAAACACCAACGAATTCCGGGCAGGGAATGCCGATTTCAAAAGCGTGATTTCGCATCCGCAATTTGTCGCGGAAATGCAAAGCGTGTGAGTTGCTCATCCCTTCGATTTGCAGATGTTCGCGGACTTTGGCGGCAGTTAAAACATCAAATTCGTCAATGCCGACAACGCGATCAACCGGATGTGAACCGGCGACATTAACGACGGCGCGAATATAATCTTCCGTCGTCGCTTGACTCGCAACGGTTTTAACTTCGCTCAAACTCGTCCAAGACCACGGCGAATCGAGCAAATTTTCGCGTGTAACCAAAGTAACGTGCCAACCCGCTTCGTAACATTCTTCGTAAAACGCATTGCCTTTAAATTCGCTGGCAATACAGACAATATAATTTTTCATATTCGAGATTCCGAATTCCAAATTTTTCTTCCGATTTGCAATTTGAAATCTGGATTCTGGAATTCGTTGTTTTATTTTGTGCTAAAAGAATGGCACAATTTAACTGTAAAAACAACATATTCGCAGAATTTTGAAACTAATCTGTAAATAATTTGTGAATTTGAAAATTTGTTCAAGTTTTATCTTAGGATCGCAAAATTTTCAACAAATTTGTGATAAATTAAAAACCTTGAGCAATTTAATGGAGTAAAAAATGGAAGGATTTAACATCGCGGAATTGGTCAGTCATTTGGTAATATTTATGGCTGTTTTGCTGCTGGCGATTTCGGCGCACGAAGCCGGACACGCCTGGATGTCGCACAAATTCGGCGACGACACGGCTTTTATGCTTGGGCGCGTAACGCTCAATCCGGTAAAACATACCGACCCGATTGGAACGCTTTTGATTCCGATTGTCGCATTTATATTCGGTGCGCTCGGCGGCGCGTTAGGCTCGATTCCGCTAATCGGTTGGGGAAAACCAACGCCGGTCAATCCGCGCAACTGGACGAATTTTAAATTGGCAAACGTGATGGTTTCGATTGCGGGCGTTTTGGCAAATTTGATTTTGTTAATTATCGGTTTCGTGCTGGCAAAGATAATGATAACGCAGGGTTTTATGCCGCGTGAATTTTTTGGCAACAGCACAAATCCATTGGTCATCTTCGTCGGCGATTTGATGCTGCTCAATCTTTCATTATTTATCTTTAATTTACTGCCGTTTCCGCCGCTCGACGGCAGCAAAATTCTTTCAACTTTTTTGCCTGAAAGTTTTGAACCGATTTTCAGTATGCTTGAACAATACGGTTTTTTGATATTGATGTTCTTCATCTATGTCGGGCTTTTCAATTACATAATTACGCCGTTTGTCATCGGATTATTTATGCTGCTTAGTTAAATTTATGAAAAAACGCATTTTCAGCGGCGCACGCCGACGGGTAATCTGCACATCGGCAATTATCTCGGCGCGTTAAAAAATTGGGTTGATTTGCAAAATGAATACGAGAGTTTTTTCTGTATCGTTAATCTTCACGCGATTACTTTGCCGCAAAAACCTGAGATTTTGAAACAAAAGACTTTGGATTTAGCACGAATTTACCTGGCTTCTGGCGTTGATCCGAATATTTCGACGATTTTTATTCAATCTGATGTCAGCGAACACGCCGAACTCGCGTGGGTTTTGTCGTGCATCGCGCGAATGGGCGAACTCGAACGAATGACGCAGTTTAAGGAGAAAGGCAAAGGTAACGCCGAACGCGCCGGAGTCGGACTTTTTGCATATCCGATTTTGATGGCTTCGGACATTCTTTTGTATAAAACCGATCTCGTTCCGGTCGGCAAAGACCAGAAACAACATCTCGAACTTTCCAGAGATTTGGCGGAAAGATTCAACCGAGATTTCGGCGAAGCATTTGTTGTTCCCGAACCGTTTATTCCGCCTGTCGGTG
>JBDTSO010000410.1:0-3049 GCA_039931085.1 Acidobacteriota bacterium
TTTTTCTATCATTTTCTCGATATGAAAACGGGTTGCCGCGCCGGAAAATCGGAAGTTTCGACGATTGACACGACGTTTTTTCTCGCCGGTGCGCTTGCCGCCGCACAGTATTTTACAAAAGATACAAAGGACGAAAAGGAAATTCGCACACTCGCCGACGCGCTCTACGCCCGCACCGATTGGAATTGGATGTTAAACGGCGGCGATCTTGTTTCGATGGGCTGGAAACCGGAAACGGGATTTTTGAAATATCGTTGGGAAGGTTACAGCGAGGCTCTGCTTTTATACGCGCTTGCGCTCGGTTCGCCGACGTTTCCAGTTACCGAAAAAAGTTATGCGGCGTGGGCGAAAAGTTATAAGTGGAAAAAACTCTATGACATCGAATATCTCTATGCCGGACCGCTTTTTATTCATCAGCTTTCGCATTGCTGGATTGATTTTCGCGGCATTCAGGATGAGTTTATGAGTTCCAAAGGGATTGATTATTTTGAAAACAGCCGCCGCGCAACTTATGTTCAGCAGAAATATGCGATTCGCAATCCGAAAAAATTTCAGGGTTACAACGAAAATTGTTGGGGAATTACGGCAAGCGACGGTCCCGGTCCCGCCGAGATGAAAATAAACGGCAACCAGCAAAAATTTTACGATTACAAAGCCAGAAGCATCCCGAACGGACCCGACGACGGCACGATTGCGCCGTGGGCAGTCGTCGCATCCTTGCCGTTTGCGCCGGAAATCGTGCTGGCGGCAATCCGATATTTTAACGAAGAATATCCCGATATGACGAGCAAATACGGATTAAAATGCAGTTTTAATCCGACTTTTTCGGGCGGCAATCAAGGAGAAAACGGCTGGGTTTCGCAAGGTTATTACGGACTCGATCAAGGTCCAATTGTGTTAATGATCGAAAATTACCAAACGGGATTTTTCTGGCGTTTGATGCGAAATTGTCCGTATATCTCGACGGGTTTGCAGCGCGCAGGTTTTTCGGGCGGTTGGCTGAGTTAATGGATTTTGGTTGTGGGAATGCGATTTTGAATTTTTTTCAATTCGTAATCTCAAATTTCAAATCCGAATCCCAAATCCGGTATAGATGAATAAATTATTTGAATCAAGATTCACAAAATCTCAAAATGCCTTTTTAGATACCAAAAATGAAGAGCCGATACGCGCCGAATTGTTCAGCGTCGAGCGGCTCGAACAGTTCGCTGTCTGGCTCGCGGGCGAACAAAAAGAAGTTTTTAAGCCGAAACTTTTTCCGAAACTGCTTCCGCGTTTAGAAGATAACGGAAAAGTTTTAATTTCAGCGTATCGTTCACTTGCTGAAGCGATTAGCGACGAACGTGCCATCTCGCCCGCTGCCGAATGGCTGGTTGATAATTTTCATATTATCGAAGAACAATTGCGCGAAATTCGGGAAGATTTGCCGAAGGGTTTTTACCGCGAATTGCCCAAACTGAAAACGGGGGATTTTGCCGGTTATCCGCGAATTTACGCCGTCGCTGTGAAGATTATCGCGCATACTGACAGTCGGCTAGAAGTTGAAACTCTGAAAAGATTTTTCAAGGCATATCAAACAGTTACGCCGCTGACCATCGGCGAGTTATGGGCATCAGCAATCAGTTTGCGGTTATCTTTGGTTGAAAATCTGCGCCGTCTGGCTTCGCGCATTGTGGTCGCCCGCGAAGAACGCGAAGTAGCCGACACGCTTGCTGATGAAATTCTCGAACTCGCTGCCGGAAACTCCGATGAATTATTGTCTTTGCTCGAAAATCGTTTGGGCAAACAAAAATTGTTTGGACACGCTTTCATCGCCCAAATCGCCCGCCGTCTGCGCGACCAAGACCCTTCAATAAATCCGATTTTTGATTGGCTCGAAAAAAGATTGCAAAAACAAGGCGAAAATATCGAGCAAATCGTTCAATCCGAACACCAACGCCAAGCCGCTACTCAAGTAACTGTCGGCAATATTATTACGAGTATGCGCCTTCTTTCGACGCTCGACTGGCAAAATTTTTTTGAAAGTGTCAGTCTAACAGACGAAATATTGCGTAAAGACCCACAGGATACTTATGCGAAAATGGATTTTAAAACACGCGACCGTTACCGCGCTGTAGTAGAAAAAATTGCCAAACGGACGAAAGCCGATGAGTTGAAAGTTGCCGAATTCGCCGTCAAACTCGCCGAAAAAGCTGATGCAAATGATGAAAGACGCTCTCACGTCGGCTTTTATTTGATAGATGACGGATTCGACGAACTCGAAAGAAATTTCGGTTATCGCTTCACTTTTACCGAGCGTCGCCACCGCATAATTCTGAAGCATCCCACGTTTTTCTATCTCGGTGCGATTTGTTTTTTGACTCTGGCGATAGTCGGTTTGCTTATTTTTATCGCCGGTATTCTTTACGGCGAAATGCTTCCGTTAGTTGTTTTTGTAGTGCTTTCGCTGATTCCGGCGAGCGATTTGGCGGTCAGTTTAGTCAATCTTGATGTGTCTTATTTTCATCTGCCGCGACTTTTGCCGCGAATGGATTTCGGTTCGGAAAATCCGGCGGACGCGCAAACTTTTGTCGTTGTTCCGACACTTTTTACGAGCGTTAAAGCGGTTGAAGAACTACTCGAAAAACTCGAAGTTCAGTATCTGGCAAATCAAGGCGAAAATATTTATTTCGCGCTGTTGAGCGATTTTGCCGACGCATCCGCCGAAGAAATGCCGAATGATGACGAGATTTTGACGACGGGGATTGACGGAATTGAAACCTTAAATAAAAGGCATCGAAAAAACGGCAAACCGCAATTTTACCTGTTTCACCGCCGCCGTCTGTGGAACGCGAGCGAAGGTAAATGGATCGGATGGGAACGCAAACGCGGCAAACTTTACGAATTCAACCGCCTGTTGCGCGGCGCGGAAAAGACGAGTTTTATCATAAATTCGGCGGATAAAAAACTGCTCAAAAAAACAAAATACGTCATCACGCTCGACTCCGATACGCAGATGCCGCGCGATGTCGCCCGCGAACTTGTCGGCGTGATCGAACATCCGCTGAAT
>JBDTSO010000411.1:0-3045 GCA_039931085.1 Acidobacteriota bacterium
GAAGTGAACAAGGTTTTGCGGACGGCGAGTCAAATCAGGCAAAATTTGATACACCTTGCGGTTTAGCGGTTTGGAAAGACGGCAAAATTCTCGTCGCCGATTCCGGCAACCGGCGTTTGCGTGTTGTCGAACCAACGGGAAAAACCTGGACTTTGGCAGGAAATGGGACGCAAGATTCGGTTGACGCTCCTTTGTCGGAAGCGAGTTTTGTCCAACCGACAGCCATTGCGGTTGATGATTTCGGCGTGATTTATGTCGCCGACGGAAATTCGATTCGCGCTGTCGGACGCAGGTTTTTCCCGTTCGTCGAAACAATTTCCGATACCAAACGCGGCTTTTCCGACGGAGATTTGCGCTCTGCAAAATTTAATCGCCCAAGCGGTTTAGTCATAGATGAAAGCGGCAACTTATTTGTCGCCGATGCGGAAAATCAAGTTGTCCGCACTTTTACGGGTGCGGAAATCGGTAAGGAAATGACGACGCGAGAGATCGAAAATCTGCGGTTTTCGCCTGAAGAGTTTCGCACATTGAGCGAACCGCGTTGGACTTATAATCCGCCTGACCGAAAACGCGAAGTCGCCGGAACTTTGGGCGAAATTCGCGGCGAGATAAAAGACGATGATAATGCGCCAGTGTGGTTTCATAACGGACTCGATATTGTCGGCGGTTACGGCGAAACAGCGCGGTTTGTCCGCACGGAAAAAGTTTTAGAACCGCTCGCAGTTCAAAATTTCGACACAAAGCGCGAACTCATCAGAATGCCGACACTCGGTTACATTCACCTTCGTTTGGGGCGAGAAAAAGACGGCAAAATTTTTGATGACGAACGCTTTCAATTTAGGTTAAACAGCGATAAAAAACTGACAAATTTGCGTGTTCCGCGCTCCACAAAATTTGAAGCTGGCGAAGCGATTGGCACGCTAAATACATTAAATCACGTTCATTTGATTGCAGGTAGAAGCGGCGCGGAAATGAACGCGCTCGACGCTTTAATACTTCCGGGAATTGTTGATTCGGTTGCGCCGACGATTGAAAAAGTAATGCTGTTTGATGAGAATTGGCGCGAAATTGAACAGGGAAATGATAAAACGCCCGTCAAACTCGATGGAAAAACGCGAATCGTCGTTCGCGCTTTTGACCAAATGGATGGCAACGCCGGACACAGAAAACTTGGAGTTTATGATCTAGGCTATCAAATTCTCAAAGATAAAATGCCGATTTTTGATAAGAAAACTACGATTTCCTTTGCGCGAATGCCGGATTCTGATTTTGTAAAATTGGTTTATGCCAACGGAAGCCAATCCGGTTACACGCCGCAGACTTTTTTTGATTATATCGTAACCAATGAAGTGGGCGGCGACACGGCGCGTGAAGATTTTTTTGATGCCGGTAAATTATCAAACGGAAACTATACTTTACGGGTTTTTGCATCAGATTTTTTTGACAATCAAACATTCAAGGATATTGAAATAAGTGTCGAAAATTAAAATCCAATTGATGCGATTCCGACTTTTAGAAAGATAATTTCAAGCCAAGCCGCAAAATTGATAAAGCGAAGTTTATTTACTCAAAAATTTTGCGACCCCCTTTTGGCAATCTTCGGTTAAACGCGCAATTGTATTTACTTCCGCGCCCGCTTCGAGTGCCGAATCGAAAGTCATTCCGTCCATTTGATAAAGCAGTTTTTTTGACAAAACGATGGCTGAACGGCTGACTTTTGTGTATTCTCGAACGAAATCAGAAACTTTTTTTTCAAAAGTTTCATCTGAAAAAACGTGATTTATCAGACCGAATTTTTCGGCATCGCGGGCGGAAAAATCAAAACCTTTGGTAATCAATTCAAACGAGCGTTTCTCGGATAAATTACGCCGCAAAATTGCCATCACCATTGCCGGAACAAAACCGATTCTGACTTCCGGGTAGCCGAAACGCGCCGATTCGCTCGCCAAAACAACGTCGCAAGCCGTCGCCAAACCGCAGCCGCCTGCCAAAGCACGTCCGTGAACGGCGGCAATGACGGGAATTTTTATTTTTCTGATGAGAGAAAATAATTCCATCAAACTTTCTGCATCTTCCAGATTCTCTAAAACCGAACTTTCCGAAATCTTTTGCAGTGCCGATAAATCCGCACCCGAACAAAAATCTTTTCCCGCGCCTTTAATCACAATGGAACAAAGCGTTTCGTCTTTATCGGCTTCGCGCAAGGCGATTTTTAACTCATTTATCAAATTATCATTCAAAGCATTGCGCTTTTCGGGACGGTTTAACGTGATTGTAAAAATTGAATCTTCTTTGATTGTTAAGATTTCTGACATTTTATTTATGTTTTGATGAAAGCCGATTAAATATTTCGGCGCAGTTTTAACTTGTCGAAACAGGTTGAAACTTATAAAGTTCAGCAATAAGATATTTGATTAAAAGCGAAAACACGCATTTCTGAAAACGCGCTTCTATTGTCGCCATTCAAAGGTTTTCCGTCAAACCGCCATATTTTGAAACAGAAAATACGTTTATGAAAACAGCAGCACAAAAACAAAAACCAATCGTAACGAGCGAAGATTACATAAATTCTTTGCGCGGTAGAAAGTTGAAAGTTTATCTATTCGGCGAACTCGTCGAAGATATTGTCGAACATCCGATGATTCGTCCGAGTATCAACGCCGTCGCCGAAACTTATGATTTGGCGCAGCGCGAACCTGAACTGGCAACCGCAGTTTCTGAATTGACGGGCGAAAAAGTCAATCGTTTTTTGAATATCGTGATGAACCGCGACGACGTTGTTTTGCAGAATAAAATGCAAAGGCGTTTGGGACAACTTACGGGAACTTGTTTTCAAAGATGCGTCGGAATGGACGCGATAAATTCGCTTTATTCGGTAACTTTTGAAATTGACGAGAAATTTCAGACGCATTATCACGCCAGATTAAAGGAATTTATCAAAGAAGTTCAAACGCAAAACTTAGTAATCGGCGGCGCGATGACCGATGTGAAAGGCGACAGAAGTTTGTCGCCGCACGAGCAGAGCGATCCTGATTTGTTTGTTCA
>JBDTSO010000412.1:0-3040 GCA_039931085.1 Acidobacteriota bacterium
CGGCAGACGCGAAAGTTTAGTTGATTCGAGCAAATTGCGCCGCGTTTGATCGGAAGAACTGTTAGAACTTTTCGGCGCGGATTCGACGACTTTTTTCAGAATTTCATCCGTTGGAACAAAACGCTCCAATTTTTCAAATGGAATTCCCGACTTTGGACTTTGAACTTTGGACTTTGGACTAAATGAAGTTTCCGGCAGTTCGACCGAAAAATTTTTCACGCCGAGTTCCTGCAAATAAAGAACCTGTTCCTTAATTTCAGCAATCAATGTGGAAAATTCGTTCGGCATAAAAACAAGTTGAAATTTGCAGAAACACGCACGAAGTAAGTGTGCCGGATTTACGCTCTAATTTCGTGCGAGCTTCTGCATTCTAAATTATCTGTTTAATTCTCGCGGCGACCGCGGCGAATTCTGCGGCGTTTGTTCGCTTTTTTCGCCGGTTTCGGCAAACACTTCCTTAATCGCACCGATGCTCGACAGCATTGACGAAGTTTCCATCGGCATAAAAATAACTTTGGAATTATTCGTGCGCGTCATATCGCGCAGCGATTCAATGTAACGCGAAGTAATTAAATACTGCGTCGTCTGTTCGGGATTGCCGATTGACTGGGCGATTTGCGCGATTGCCTGCGCGTCCGCCGCGGCTGACTTCAAACGCGCCTGTGCCGCGCCGTCCGCCTGTAAGATTGCCGATTCCTTTTCACCTTCCGAGCGCGTAATTGCGGCTTGTTTTTCACCTTCGGCGCGTGTAATCGCGGCTTGTTTTTCGCCTTCCGCCTGCAAAATCAGTGCGCGACGGTTGCGTTCAGCCGTCATTTGTTTTTCCATCGTAATCCGCACATCTTCCGGCGGATTAATGTTTTTTACGTCCACGCGCGTAACCTTTACGCCCCATTTGTCGGTCGCTTCGTCGAGAATAAGCCGCAGTTTATTGTTAATCTGATCGCGCGACGAAAGCGTGTGATCCAAATCCATCTCGCCCATCACGGCTCGCATTCCGGTAATCGTCAACTGCACGATTCCGCCGACCAAATCGTTGACTTCGTAAACCGCTTTGACCGGATCGGTAATCATCCAGTAAACGACCGAATCCACATTGATCGTTACGTTGTCGCGCGTAATTACGGGCTGCGGCGGCAAATCAATATATTGTTCGCGCAAATCAATCGAAGTCGTTCCCGGACGCACATTTGTCCAGTAAAATGATCGCGGTGCTTCAAAAAACGGCACGACGATGTTCAATCCGCTCTGCGCGACTTTGTGAAAACGTCCTAATCTTTCAATCAGTAAAACGCTCGATTGCGGAACAATTTTTATCGTCTTTGCCGCCACAATCAGCAACGCCAAACCGATAAAAGCGAAAAAAATTAATACAAACATATTATTTGACCTCCAATGGTTTCTATTTCAATAATATAGCTTATTTTTAGTTTTTGTCGTAGAAGCGAACATTCAATTTTTATTTGCGGCAATCCGAAATCTACTGTTTGAGCATCAGAAGTTCAGGAATAAATCAAGACTGCCGAAACATTGTTAATTAGAGAAGTGGAAACAGTGTGAGTTTGCATTCACAAACCGACGATTGCTAAACTTAAAGTTCGTCAATTATCTAAAAATCAAGGAGTAAAATCAATGAAACGAAAAAGCATCTTAATCGCTGCTTTGCTTGCGGCAGTAACATTTATCTCGTTTGCCAAGGTGAGCAGCGCGAACGATGGTTTGTCAATCGGAAAATCTGTAGAAAATTTCAAACTTCCCGACACAAACGGCGCGGAGAAATCTTTCAACGATTTAAAAGGAAAAAACGGCGCAGTCGTCATTTTTCTTTCAGCGCAATGTCCGGTTGTCAAAGGTTACAACGACCGCATCAACAAAATCGCCGCCGATTATCAAGCCAAAGGAATCAACTTCATCGGCATCAATTCCAATGCAACCGAATCGCTCGATTGGGTGAAATCACACGCCGCCGAACATTACAAATTTCCTGTTTTAATTGACAAAGACAATGTTCTAGCCGACAAATTCGGCGCAAATGTTACGCCGGAAGTCTTTTACTTTAACGACAAAAACGTCTTGATGTATCACGGCGCGATTGACAATGACCGCTCCGGCAAAAACATTACGGACAACCATTTGACTGTCGCTTTTGATTCGGATTTGAGCGGAAAAGCAATCGCCAAAACCAGCGCGAACGCTTTCGGTTGTTCAATCAAACGCAAAGAATAAGGTTGTAAAAAATGATAATTTTCTCGACAAATGGGACGAAAACAGGAAAAAATGTTTTACTTTTCGCCTTGATATTCGTTTTCGCACAAATTTTTGCGGCGCAAACCTTCGGGCAAAAAGCTAAAGCAAAAGTTCCCGCCAAAACTGCAAAAGCTGCAACAAACATTGCCGCAAATCTGCCGAAAGTTACGCAGATTGACGAAATCGCGCTTAAAAATTTATTAAAACGCGAAGGAGGAAACGCCAAACCTCTATTGATAAATTTCTGGGCGACGTGGTGCGATCCGTGCCGCGAAGAATTTCCCGAACTCGTCAAAATTAACGCCGATTATAAAGACAAAATTGATTTCATAACCATTTCGCTTGACGACGCGGCGGAAATAAACGGCGACGTGCCGAAATTTCTTGTAAATATGAAAGCAAATATGCCGGCTTATCTTTTGAAAACCGATGACGAAGAAGCGGCAATCGCTTCCGTTTCAAAAGACTGGCAAGGCGGACTTCCCTTTACTGTTTTAATCAATGAAAAAGGCGAAATTGCTTATATTCGGCAGGGAAAAATTAAACCTGAAACAGTGCGAAACGAGATTGATAAAATTTTGCCGGTTGTAGCTATAAACTAGATATTCAATTAAAATGTGGAAAACAATTCTTTATTTTTTATTGATAAACTTTGTCGTTTTCATTTTAATCATCGGAATTTATGCGATTGGATTTGAATATGATAAAGCAAATAAACTTTATCCAGAAACAATTCAATTAAGTTATGATTCATCAATTTCAGAAGTATATGGACAAAGGTGGGTTAGATTTG
>JBDTSO010000413.1:0-3013 GCA_039931085.1 Acidobacteriota bacterium
AATTTACAGGTTTTATGATAATTCCGCCGTTTTTTGAAGATGCGGAAAATGTGCGACCCTTTTTTAGACAATTGCGCGAAATCCGCGATGAGATTTTGCCGAACGGCGAACTTTCGATGGGAATGAGTCACGATTTTGAAATCGCCGTCGAAGAAGGCGCGACGCTCGTCAGAGTCGGCACAGCGATTTTTGGCGCGAGAGAAAATTATTAACCGCAAATTTTGAAATTTGAAAACAAATTTATGCTTATAGATATTTATCCTTTTATTAGTTTAACTTTTACAATCGCTTTTGCCATTTTCGCTTTGCTGATGATCTTGCGTCTGATTTTCAATTATTCAGATCCGAATCCGTTTGGCAAAGTCGGCAGGTTTTCTTATCAATTAAAAAAGCGAACGGACAAATTTGTTTATCCGGCGGCGAGATTTCTGGCGAATTTTCGCGTCAATACAAAATTTGCGCCACTTTTGACACTTTTTATTGCCGGAGTTTTGACATATTTCGCGTTGGGAATTATTCAAAATACATTTTTTATCATTGACGGTTTGGCGGGAGCAATCAAGGCAAATGATGCGAAAGCGTTGATCGGTTTTGTGCTTTACGCTCTCATCGGCATTTATATTTTGCTGATTTTTATCCGCTTTATTTCGATGTGGTTTGTCTTTACGCGCAGCACTTTTCTCGGATTTGTTCAGCGCGTAACCGATCCGGTTTTGATTCCGCTTCGGCGTATGATTCCGCCAATCGGAATGTTTGATATTTCGGCGATGATTCTGCTGCTTCTGCTCGGATTTTTGCAGACGATTATCTTGCGGATGTTTGTTTATTAGCATTAAATTCACACAAAAAGACGATTCGGTAATGTTTAATGTGCGCGTCGTGCCGCGAGCGTCGAAAAGCGAAGTTGTCGGCGAATTGGACGGTGCATTGAAAATCAGAATTGCCGCGCCGCCGACCGGCGGCGCGGCAAACGCCGAATTAATAAAGGTTTTGGCAAAAAAATTCAAAGTTTCAAAAAGCGCGGTTGAAATTCTCAAAGGACAAACTTCAAAATTAAAACAGGTGAAAATTTCAGACGCGAAAAGCGAAAAACTCGCCGCGATTTTGCGGAGAGAAAATTAGCGTGATATATTCAAACTTTTCAACTTAAATCAATAAAACAAAGGAAAATTATAAAATGTCAGGACACTCGAAGTGGCACACTATCAAACATAAAAAAGGCGCGTTGGATGCCAAACGCGGAAAGATTTTTACAAAGTTAATCAAAGAAATCACGGTTGCGGCGCGAACCGGCGGCGGCGACGAAGCGGCGAACGCGCGGCTTCGCAAAGCGGTTTCGGACGCGAAAGGGCAGAATATGCCGAACGACACGATTGACCGCGCCATCAAACGCGGCACGGGCGAACTCGAAGGCGTAAATTATGAGGAAATTACTTACGAAGGTTACGGCATCGGCGGCGTGGCGATGCTTGTCGAAACAATGACCGACAATCGCAATCGGACGGTCGCCGAACTGCGGCATTTGTTCTCGAAAAACGGCGGAAACTTGGGCGAAGCCGGCTCAGTCGCGTGGTTATTTGATAAAAAAGGTTTGATAATCGTTGATAAAGAAGCGAAAAGCGAAGAAGAACTTTTTGAAATCGCCCTCGAAGCCGGCGCGGAAGATTTGCAGGATGAAGGCGACGTTTTTGAAATCCATACTGCACCGGAAAATTACGACGCGGTTGATGAAGCGATCAAAGAAGCCGGAATTGAACCGCAAGCCTCCGAACTTTCGATGATTCCGCAAAATTACATCAAACTCGAAGGCGACGACGCGAAAAAAATGCTCAAACTCTACGAAGCTATTGACGACAACGACGACGTGCAAAACCTTTACGCAAATTTTGATATTGACGAAAGCGAGATGGAATAAATTCAAAGTTCAAAGTTTCAGGTTCAAAGTTCAAGATTTTACTTTTGAACTTTGAACCTGAAACTTTGAACATCCGGCAATTTATGGGAAGATACCGAGTTCGCCGTAACACACTGCAATTTTATTAATCGCGTTGATAAAAGCGGCGGTTCGCAAAGTTCCGGCTTCTTTTTTCTGCTTTAAAATTTCACGAATCTCCTGGTAAGCGACGACCATCGTTTCTTCCAAACCGGAATAGACGAGTTCGGATTCATCCGCGCCGTGCGCGACCATATTTCTTTCTTCCTCCGACAAACTTCTGCCCGTTTCCTTTTCGACGAGCTTTAAAATTCGCTCAAAAGCGTTTTGCTCAAAGCGTTTTTCGATTCTGCCGAAACGAACGTGCGACAAATTTTTGAGCCATTCAAAATACGAAACCGTTACGCCGCCCGCGTTCAGATAAAGATCAGGAACAACCAAAATTTCTTTTTTCTCTAAAATATCTTCGGCGGCGGCGGTAATCGGACCGTTTGCGCCTTCGCCGATGATTTTCGCTTTAATGCGCGGCGCGTTTTCGCTGGTGATGACATTTTCGAGGGCGGCGGGAATCAAAATATCGCATTCGAGTTCGAGCGCGTCTTCGCGCCGTTCAAGATTTTTCGCGTTCGGAAAATCCAAAATCGAACCCGTTTGTTTGCGATAACGCATTAAATCTTCCAAATCAATGCCGTCCGGGTTGTAAATCGCGCCTTCATATTCGGCAAAACCGACGATTCTCGCGCCGCCTTCCAGACAAAATTTCGCCGCGTGATAACCGACGTTGCCCAAGCCCTGAACGACGACCGATTTTCCTTCGATGCCTTTTTCCAAACCGAGTTGCTTCATATCTTCGGCGTTGTCGCAAGCTTCGCGCAAACCGTAATAAACGCCCAAGCCGGTGGCTTCGTTGCGTCCGCGAATGCCGCCCTGCGAAACGGATTTGCCGGTTACACACCCCAAAGCGTCAATTTGTTCGGGATGAAAAGCCAGATATGTGTCGGCGATCCACGCCATTTCACGCGCTCCCGTGCCGTAATCGGGCGCGGGAACGTCAACCGCCGGACCGATAAAATTTTTCTT
>JBDTSO010000414.1:0-3006 GCA_039931085.1 Acidobacteriota bacterium
TTTTTATCGGTGATTTCAACATCAGTCGTCGGCGAAAAATACTCGCTTTCCGCTTCATTGAGAAACCGAGTTTCCAAAAGATATTTTCCGGGCAGAAAACCTTTTAATGTAAAACTTCCGTCGTCTTTGACTGAATCATTGGCAAAACCAAAGCTGGCTTCATCTTCACCCGGAATTGCCCCCACATAAGCCTGTGATTTTTCAAAAGGCTTGCCGGTTTCTTGATCGTAAAGCGTTCCGCTGATGGTGAAAGCCGGACTTTTTTTGCCCGTTCGCAAATCAATGTTTTCCGACGTTTCGCCAACATTTAATTCAACGATTTTCGCGTCTTTTTCATTTTGAACCGACGGATAATAAATTAGCGAATAATAAGATTTTTTCGTTATTCCGTCGGTTTCAACAATGCCGCCTTTTTTTGCGTCTAAGCCGAAACTGACGAGATATTTTCCCGCCTTTAACTCATAAAATCGGTAAACGCCGCGGTCATCCGTCATTCCTTGTCCGGCGGCGTAAAAGTCATAACGTGCGTTAGTTTTTTCGTTCTTTTCATTAAAAGTTTCCAGTCTGATTTGTTCGCTGATCAGCGGTTTGCCTTCGCTGTCAGTCAATCTTCCAGTAATAATCGCGCCGCGAACGAGCTGCAAATCGGCATTTTCGAGATTTTCTCCGGCTTCCAAAACGATTTGTTTTCCTTCGTAACCGAAACTTTCGGTGTCTTTCTCGTTCGGAAAAACATAACCCGGAATCTCCGGGCGTAAATAATACGAACCTGCCGGAAGATTTTCGAGCGAAAACTTCCCGTCTGTATCGGTTTTCGCCGTCGCCTGCGGCTTATCATTCCAGCCTGCACTCGCTTTGATAATCCCGATTGAAATATTAGCCGCCGCTTTTCCTTCAACGAAAATTTTGCCGCTGACCGTCGCCGGATTTGTAACGGACTCGGTTATATTCGTTTGAGAAAAAGCCTGTAAAACGAAAAATCCGCAGATAACAAATCCGGCAAAAACAACTCGAAGCTGAATTAATTTCATAATTTTACCTTTTGAACTTTTTCAGAATGATTCGCCGAAATCGCAAACGGTTGCTTGTTTGCGTCAGGTTTCTTTCTCTGATTTTTTAACACGGAATTTAGGTTATGTTATCATTTTGCCTGAAATGTCGAAAATACTAACGCTTTTCAATCGAAATAATCCTTCCGATACTTTTAGTGCAAGCAAAGTCGGACAATTAGGCGAAGAACTTGCTGCGAGATTTTTGGAAAGAAAAGGTTATCGGCTGGTTATGGCAAACTTCAAAGTTCCGGTCGGGCGAAATCGGGTCGGCGTTTCCGTTACGGGCGAGATTGATTTAATTGCGCTTGACGAAAATATTTTGTGTTTCGTCGAAGTTAAAACGCGCAGTTCGGATGAATTTGCTTCTCCGCTGGCAGCGGTTGATTTGCGTAAACAACGGCAGATTATTCGGACAGCGAAAGTTTATCGAAAAAATTTTCGTATCAATGAAATAAAGTTTCGTTACGATGTCGTCAGTATTGTTCTGGTTGAAAATTCGCGCCCGAAAATTGAACTTTTTAAGAATTATTGGACAGAGGAAAAATTTCGTAAAAGGACTTGGACGGATTATTAAAACAAAAAGGCTTTTCGATTTAATCGAAAAGCCTTTTAATTAAGTGGTGCCGAGGACGAGACTCGAACTCGTACGGTTTTCACCACACGCCCCTCAAACGTGCGCGGCTACCAATTACGCCACCTCGGCTTGGGAAACTAATATCACAAAATTTTCTTTTGGTAATTTTTTCAACTACTTAATTAAATCAACAATTATTTTCCCGTCGTATTTGTATTAGTCGTTGTATTAGAATTAGTTGCAGTATTTGTGTTTGTTTGTATATCTGATGTGTTTGAGTTTGTTTCAACTGCCGCATTCGCGTTACTATTCACATCAACATTAGCATTTGCGTCGGGAGCGACAACAGGAACTTCCTCAGTGGGCGCGTCTGGATTCGTTGTCAAAACCGAAATATTTCCAGTTAGAGCCGGCATCGCCAAAAGAAGAGCGGACAACATAAACGTCGTCGCGGCAATAATCGTGATTTTTGACAAAATCGTCTGCGAACCACGCGGTTGAAAGGCGGTGCTTGAGATATTACTCGTAAAAAGTGCGCCCGCATCCGTTTTTCCCGGCTGCAATAGAACACTTGCAATCAATGCGACGCAAGAAACAAAAAATAATGTGTATAAAAAATAAACCAACTTTCTAACCTCTATTTATAATTAACGATTTTGGCAAAACTTTCAGCTTCCAGACTCGCTCCGCCGACTAATGCGCCGTCAATATCCGCTTCGTTCATCAATTGCTTGATGTTTTCCGGCTTAACTGAACCACCGTAAAGGATTCTGACCGATTCGGCAATGTTTTTGCCGTGCGTTTCTTCCAGCGTCCGGCGAATAAAAGCGTGCATTTCTTGAGCCTGTTCGGGCGTGGCGGTTTGACCCGTACCAATTGCCCAAACAGGCTCGTAAGCGATAATAATACGTTCCATATCCGAAACTGTCAAACCGTCTAATGCGCCGACGAGTTGTGTTTTAACAACCGTTTCCGCATTTCCTGACTCTCTTTCGGCAAGCATTTCACCGATGCAGACAATCGCCGTCAAATTTTCCGACAGCGCGGCTTTCGTCTTTTTATTGACAGAACTGTCGGTTTCGCAGTAAAACTGTCGTCTTTCCGAATGACCGACGATAACGTGCGACGCGCCGACATCTTTTAACATTTCAGCGGAAACTTCGCCGGTGTTCGCGCTTTGCTTTGTTTCCGGCGCACAATTTTGTGCCGAAATCTTTATATTCGAGCCTTCGAGTCTGTCGGCAATCGTCTTTAAATGTACATAAACCGGAGCAATGACAATTTCGCAATGATTTATGTTTGTCATCAAAGACTTTATTTTCAATGCCGTATCAACCGCTTCGCCGAGCAGTTTATACATTTTCCAGTTTCCCGCAATGA
>JBDTSO010000415.1:0-2968 GCA_039931085.1 Acidobacteriota bacterium
GGCAAAGCTGATATTGCCGTCGTCCGGCAGTCCGAAGGAAAAAGCATTTGGTATGTGTCGGGTTCAAGTCGCGGATTTTACGGATTTCAGTTCGGAAATGATACGGACAAACTCGTTCCAGCAGATTACGACGGCGACGATAAAACGGATTTCGCCGTATTTCGTCCGTCAGACGGTAATTGGTATATCTGGTGCAGTTCGACAAACAGTTTGCAGACGGTTAATTGGGGTTTGGCAAGCGACTCGCTCGTTCCGGCGGATTACGACGGCGACGGCAAAGCGGACATTACGGTTTATCGAAACGGGATTTGGTATATCCGTCAATCTACAAGCGGAATAAATTACTCATACTTCGGTGCGGGCGGCGATGTGCCGACCAATCAAGTGCAATAGATTGAGAAATCAATTTTCACAAATATGACCGGCGTTCGATAACCAACGCCAAGGAGAAAATTAAAATGAAAAATAATCAACAATTCAAAAAACTTTTATTGTCAGTTTTCGGGCTAATTTGCATCAGTTTCTCGATTGTCTTTCTGAACTCGATTGTCTTAGCCCAGAGAAACAACTTTGCAATCAACACGAGCGCGACAAGTTTTTCTGAGCAGGCGTTTCCGTTTTTATTCAAACAGGCGGTTAGACCGGCGGCGAATAATGTTACCGTCAACGTCTTTGCTTCGGGATTGAATGCGCCGCGTGGACTTAAGTTCGGAAACGATGACAATCTTTATGTTGCCGAAGGCGGACTCGGGGGACATTTTTCAACAGTGGGACAATGCCAACAAGTTCCCGCGCCGGTCGGACCAAATTTAGGCGGAAATACGGCGCGAATTCTGCGATTTAACCCGGCAGGCGTGGTTTCGACGGTCGCCGAAAATCTGCCATCGTCGCAAAATGCTATAGGCGACCGATCAGGCATTGCGGATGTTGCCTTTCTCGAAGGACATCTTTACGCTTTACTTACCGGCGGCGGTTGCTCGCACGGTCATCCTGAAATTCCCAACAGCGTTTTACAAATCAATTCTGACGGCACTTGGAGACCAATCGCCAATATAAGCAGTTTTGTGATGCACAACGAAACGGCAAATCCCGAAGAGGACGATTTCGAGCCAGACGGAACGCCATATAGTATGGTCGCCGCCAGAGGTGCGCTTTATGTCGTCGAAGCAAATCACGGTCAATTGCTCCGCGTCAGAACAAACGGAAATATCAAGCGCGTTATTGACATTTCCGCGTCGCAAGGTCATTCCGTCCCGACCGCATTGGCAGTTGACGGAAATTTCTATGTCGGCAATCTGGGAACATTTCCGGTTGTTGAAGGCTCGTCAAAAATCCTTAAAGTTAAGCCGAACGGTAATTTTACAGTTGCCGCCGAAGGCTTAACCGCAGTGTTGGGTGTCGCTTTTGACGAAGAAGGTAATTTATACGTTTTGGAAACGACGACGAATAATCCTTTCCCGACACCGGGAACAGGTCGCGTCGTGCGCGTCCGAAACGACGGAACGCTGAAAGAAATTGTCACGGGCTTAAACTTTCCGACGGCGATGACCTTCGGACCGGACGGCAAACTCTATATTTCAAATTGGGGTTTCGGACCGCCCATTCCCGGACTCGGTGAGATTTTACAAGTCACTCTACCCCGACATCACGACGGTCGAGATGATTAACGAAAATGAACTGTCCGTGGAAATTAAGTTTCGCGGTATAATGGCGGTTTGAAACCGCCATTATTTTGTGTTGAAGTTTATTTCGTTTCTGCCTCAAACTGTCCTTTGTCGAGATTTAACCAGTCCAAGGACGCTGCTTTAGTAAGCGCATCTTTGGCGACCAAGTTCGCGCTTTTTTGCGGGCGCGATGACGTTCAGTTCCAGATAAATTTCGGCGGCACTCCGAATGTAATTCGCAACTATCGCAGCTTTTCCGCGCTGACCAACGGAATTGCCAGAAGCCGCGTTTTCGGCGGAGTGCATTTTCCGACCGACACCGCCGCCGGACAATCAGCCGGACGCAGCGTAGCAATTTATGTTTTTTTGAATTATCTGACACCGCGCCGCTGTAATTTGTAAAAAATGCAAAAACACGCCGAAAGTAAAGGCTAAAAAATACCTTTACTTTCGGCGTGTTTCCACTAAAGCAAGTTATTTGGACTTCACCAAAATAATTGTTTCTTCACCATTGTCACTCAAAAGTTTTGTTTCAACCGAAGGATTTTCCGTCAAAACATTTGCTGCATCTTTATGCGGCACGAGAACCAAAATTCTGCCGTCCGGCGTATTTTTTAAGCCATTAACCAAAACGGAAAAATCATCGTAACGCTTTTGCGTTCCGTCGTTATTTCTGACGAGTCTGCTCGGCGCGTAAAATTCCAAATTGTGCGAAACCGTATAAAGATTGACGATTTTCTCAGACGTAAAGCCGTCTTTATTCGCCGCCGCAACCAAACCTTTAACCGAATCCTGCGCGGCATATTTCGGCGCGGCAAATTGTAAAAGCAAAATAACAATAATAAACATCAAAAATGCCAAAATCTGTAAAGCATACTTTCTGTTCACCGATTTTTGGACAAATTTATCAACATACAAAGCCGTCAAAATCAACGCGCCCGGCAAAGCGGGCAAAATATAACCGGGCAATTTCGAGCCGGAAATCGAAAAAAACACCAGCGGAACGAGCATCCACGCAAAAGCGAAAGTGCTGAGTGCTGAGTGCTGAGTGCTGATTTTATCTGAGTTTTGATCTTTGGACTTTGAACTGTTTACTTTGAACTTTAAACTTTTAAAAAAATCCCAAATTGAAGCGAGAAAAAACGGCAGCCAGGGAATTGTCATCAGCGGCAGAACGAGAAAGAAAAACCAGAAAGGCTGCGGATGCTGATATTTGTTTGAAAGATACCGCTGAAAATGATGCTGAATAAAAAATTCGTCAATAAATTTCCAACCATTTGCCTGATACATCGGCACATACCAAA
>JBDTSO010000416.1:0-2965 GCA_039931085.1 Acidobacteriota bacterium
TCGGCTGGCAGTCGTTTGACGAAGCCTTTGCCGACAATCCGAAAAATCACCCCGACGATATGCAGATTTATATGAATCAAGCATTTTCGCCGGAAACCATTGAGGCGGATTTGCGCGACGAGAAAACAATTTATTTGATTGTGGAATCGGGCGGCGAAACGGTCGGTTATGCAAAAATCCAATTCGATGCGCGGGAAGATTGTGTTTCGGGCGAAAAAGTTTTGGAACTGTGCCGTCTTTACGCGCTCGACAAATTTATCGGCAAAGGTGTCGGCAAATCGCTGATGATGGAAATATTCAAAATTGCCGGAGAAAAAAATTACGATACGATTTGGCTCGGCGTATGGGAATTTAATTACCGAGCGCGGGAATTTTACAAAAAATTTGGCTTTGAAAAATGCGGCGAACATATCTTTCAGCTCGGCAGCGATCCGCAGATTGATTGGGTGATGCAGAGGAAGATTTAGCTGCTAATTACCCGAATAAAACGAATTATTTTATTCAATTTTTTATTGGTGTAATTCGCGGCAAAAAATAAAATGAAATTTACAGAAATCGAACAATTAGAAGAAAAATTTCAAGTTGCAACTTACGCGAAAATGAATATCGCGGTTGAAACGGGAAAAGGCTGTTGGATCGAAACGAGCGACGGCGAAAAATATCTCGATTTATACGGCGGACACGCGGTTTGTGCGACGGGACATTCGCATCCGCACGTTGTCGAAGCATTGAAATCGCAAGCCGAAAAGATTTTGTTTTATTCCAATCTGGTTTATTCGGAAACACGCGCCAAAGCCGCCGCCAAACTTGTTTCAATCGCGCCGGAATCAATGACAAAAGCATTTTTTTGCAATTCCGGCACGGAAGCCAACGAAAATGCGATGCGAATGGCGCGTTTTGCTACAAAGCGCGAGAAAATCATCACATTTTCCGGCGGTTTTCACGGCAGAACGGCGGATGCGATTTCGGCGACTTTTTTGGGAAATTATCGCGCATTGGGCAAACCGAATGTGCCGCATCACGTCTGCGCGGAATTTGGGAATTTGGAAAGCGTTCGAGAATTAGCTGATGCGGACACGGCGGCGATAATGCTCGAACCGATTCAATCAATGGCTGGCGCAGTTGAAGCCGCGCCGGAATTTTTTCGCGGGTTAAGAGAAATCTGCAACGAACACGGCATCGTTTTGATTTTCGACGAAGTGCAAACCGGAATTGGACGCACGGGAAATTGGTTTTTTTCGGGTTCAAATTTAGCCGGAAATATCGAAGCCGACATCATCACGCTGGCAAAATCTTTAGGAAGCGGCGTTCCGGTCGGCGCGTGTCTGGTCAATTCGTGCATCGCCGAAATAATCAAAACAAACGATTTAGGCACGACATTCGGCGGCGGAATGTTAGCGATGGCGGCAGTTACTGCGACAATCGAAGCAATTGAAAATGATCGGATGCGCGAAAATATCACGGAGATTGAAGCATATTTGCGCGAAAGATTAAAGGAAATTGAAGAAGTCGTCGCCATACGCGGCAAAGGCGGACTTTTGGGCATTGAATTTGCTGAAAACTGCAAACTAATTCACGCGAAACTATTGGAAAACAAGTTAATTACGGGAACTTCGAGCAACCCGAAGGTTTTGAGATTATTGCCACCGTTGTGCGTAAAAAAAGAGGAAATAGATTTGTTAATACAGGGCTTTCCTATAAAAAGTTGAAAGTTTTTAATGTTACAATCAACTTGTCAAAATTATCGGCAAATTCTTCTAATTGTTCCTTTTTGTTCTGACACTCTGTTTTCTGCAAAATCGTCACGGCAATCGTCCGCATTCCTGCCATTGTGCGCTGTAACTGCTTTTTTTTGACCGCATTTCGTCTTCTTTCAAACTGACATCCCGAATGTGATTGTTCGTTTCCACTTGCCAATGATTTCTGATCGCTTCGGCTAACTCTTCGTAATCTCCGACGATGTTGCTCAGATAATAACTCTCTTCCATACTCTTTTTTCCGTTTTTCAGTTCCGTTCGTTCCCGTTTCACTTTGATTGCCGTTCTGATTTGGCAACTCTGCCACCTTTGAACTTTCTTCAACTCCAGAAGATCGTAAAACTCATACCGCCGCGCCTCAATGCGCCCGTGTCCTTTTTCTAAGGTCGAGAGTTCGGCTAAAAATGATTGATTCGCGCTTGCCCGTTCGACCTGCTTTTTCAGCTCTTTTTGATTCTCTTTGAGTCCGACCACATATCTGCCTTTGTTTTGACTGATGATTTCCAAAGTCACCGGCTTGCAGTGCAGGGCGTCGAGACTGATCTTCTGACTCGCCAAACCAGCCGCCGCCAGCAACTTCCGCACGACCGGAACTTCCGATTCCTTGTCTCCCGCATAATAATCCTGTGCCGCCACTTGCCGCGAGTTGTGCGAGACCGCCTGCACCACCGCTTCACCGCGCCGCTTGCCTGATTCGATACTCCCGCATAACTCTTTGCCGTCAATGGCAAACCACTGACGCGCGGCAGCGTCTAATTTGATCCCGTAGTGTTCAAACATCATTCGGTCAAACACCGTGACCGAAACGGCTCCTAAAATCAACGGCAACTGCGAACGCGAAACCGCCCGCTTCGGCTCTGCGCCTAAACAAAAAACTAATCGCTCATAATGATTTTTTAAATGCCGATGAATGCTCGACAAATTCCCGTCCCGATTACTCAGCAAGGCAATCACCACGCCGACTAAAACAACGGCTAAATCGTGCCGCTTCCCCCGATTGTCGCGCAAATCCAAGCCCTCAACGCTTTGCAGTTTCTCGAAAAAACTGCGATTATCTTCCTGACAAGGTAGCATTTTCGTTATTCTTTTAGCCTAATTTCAACTAAAATTATAACATCTCCTACCTTGTCTCAGTTTTTATAGGAAAGCCCTTTTTTCATTAAAAAATGACAACCTCAGATTTAATTTTATTGATTGTATTATTTTTT
>JBDTSO010000417.1:0-2960 GCA_039931085.1 Acidobacteriota bacterium
CGTAAGTGTGAAAAATACGCCATTACTTCTTGTGGGCTTCTGCAACTGTAATTCAGTCCGACTATGTAGCTGAAAAATTGCTCTAATTTTTGAACTATTTTCTAAATATCGTTTACATAAACTTTTGGTTTTGAGCCAAGCGGAAAAGCTGTTTCATAAACGCTTGCCAGATTCAATAAAACATCTTCCGACCAATGTTTTCCGACAAGTTGCAAACCAATCGGCAAACCACCTTTGGACAAACCGCACGGAACTGAAACGCCCGGAATTCCTGTCAGATTCGCAGAAGCCGTATAAACATCGCTCAGATACATCGCCAACGGATCGTCAGATTTTTCGCCGATTTTAAAGGCGGTCGTCGGCGAAGTCGGCGTTAGAATCGCGTCGCATTTTTCAAAAGCGTTACTAAAATCCTGTTTCAAAAGCGTGCGAACTTTTTGCGCTTTGGCATAATATGCGTCGTAATAACCGCTTGATAAAACATATGTGCCAAGCATTATGCGGCGTTTGACTTCCGCGCCGAAACCTTCTTCGCGGGTTTTTTGATACATTTCGCGCAATTCGGGAGCGTTTTCCGCCCGAAATCCGTAACGAACTCCGTCAAAACGTGCCAGATTTGAAGACGCTTCGGCGGTGGCGAGAATGTAATAAACCGCGATTGAATATTTTGAATTCGGCAGTTCGATGTCAACAATTTCCGCGCCCAATTTTCGATAATTTTCGATTGCATTTTCAACCGAGTTTCTCACTTCATCATCCAAACCTTCGCCGAAAAGCGCACGCGGTATGCCGATTTTTCTGCCTTTTATATCGTTTTCCAAACCGGAAACATAATTCGGCACTTCGACATCTGCCGTCGTCGCATCATTTTTATCTCGTCCGGCGATAACTCCTAAAACTTCGGCGACATCTTTCGACTTTTGCCCGAAAATTCCGATTTGATCTAAAGAAGAAGCGAACGCGACTAAGCCGTAACGCGAGATTCTGCCGTAAGTCGGTTTTAGTCCGACGATTCCGCAAAACGAAGCCGGTTGCCGAACCGAACCGCCGGTTTCCGATCCTAACGCGGCGCGAACCACGCCGGAAGCGACCGCCACCGCCGAACCGCCCGAACTTCCGCCCGGAACGCGCGTCGTATCCCAGGGGTTTTTGACCGCGCCGAAAGCCGAATTTTCGTTGGAAGAACCCATCGCAAATTCGTCCATATTCGTTTTGCCGACAATGACTGCGCCCGCTTCCAACAATTTTTCAACTGCCGTCGCATTATATTGCGGTTTATAATTTCCCAAAATCCGCGAACCGCACGAAGTCTGCGTCCAACTCGTGCAGATATTATCTTTAACCGCGATTGCCGCACCGCGCAAAGTTTGATTTTCGGAAGTAGTATTTTCTAAATTTTCGGCGCGTTTCATCGCGTAATCGCGCTCAATTGTCAGAAAGGAATTTAATTTCTCGTTAAGTTTTTCCGCGTTATCTAAAGTTTTTCCAATTTTCGATCTTATTTCGCTCATTATTTGCTTTCTATTTGCTTTCTACTTTGTTGACCAGCCAATCGTTATTTTGTTTGACAGTTTCAACCTGAACTTCTCTCTGTTCGCTGCGCGTCTCCGTTTTCCAAAAAAGCACGACTTGAATATTCACTTTTTTATCCGCTTCGACGACCTCGCATTTGCCGAGCCGAAACGCTTTTGGATAATCGTCCGTCGCCGTAAAATAATCAATTGCGCTTTCCGGTTGATTTTCCAATTGCCGTTTTAAGTCGTCGGTTAAATATTTTTCGCGCTGTTTCAAATTTTCTTTGGTAAATTTCATATCATTGCCAAAATGATTTGAATAAAGTTCTTTGACAGTATTTCGCGCATCGGTGCAATCTTGACTTTCCAAATTCGGAATACTGCAATTTAATTGAAAAACGACAGAAAGGAGCAGAAAGGCAAAAATCACGCTCCGTAACTTTAGAATTTGAACTTTGAATTTTGAACTCATAATACTTTTGGAACGCGAAAATGTCCGTCGGAAGCCGCCGGCGCTTGGTCGAGCGCGAGTTTTTGTCCCAAAGATTTTTGCGGAACGTCTTCGCGCCGTGTGTCGGTTGCTTCACCTTCGGGCGTTAAACCGCCGATTGCGGGTTCGATGTTTTCCGTGTCGAGTTCTTTTAACTGCTCGACGTATTCAACAATACTCGCCATTTGCGGCGTGTAAAGCGCGATTTCTTCTTCGGTAATTTCAAGGTGCGCGAGTCTCGCTATTTTTTTTATGTCTTCTTTTGTAATTGCCATATTTTGGAAAATCTAAGATTTTTTCATATTTTCCTTCCGCGCCAGACAACTTCCCGCCGCGAGCAGGAATTGATAACGCAGATTATCGTCTTTTATCGCATCCGCCGAATGCCGGAGTTTCGGTGTAACTTTGTCCAATGCAATTTCCGTTAATTCTTCGTCGGAAAATTTTGAGTTTCGTTCGTTTTTATTTTCCTGCAAAACCGTTTCTTCATCAATCCGAAATTCGATAAACGTAACAACCGCCTGACCGAGAACGGAATTGATTTTAAAAATCATCTGTCCGCTCAAGAGTTCGAGATGCCGTTTCCACATATTATCTCTGACGGCGACGATCAGATGTTTTTTGAAAAGTCGAAACGGAACGGCGTGTTTTCGTAGCGATACGCCCGCGATTTTCCGCCACGCAGCAAGCGCTACGGCTTCACGCAATTCTTCGTTGTCTTCAAACTCCTTTAATAATTTCGGCAGTGCGCGAAAAAGTTCGTCCATAAAACAGTTGTCAGTTGTCTTTTAATTGCTTATCTTTCTATTATGAATTTAACATTAAAATTATGAATTTAGAACTTCCAAAATTGATATTGGCTTCTGGCAGTCCGCGACGCGCGGAAATTTTAACGTCGGTCGGCTGGGAATTTGAAAAACGAGTCGCTGACGTTGATGAAACTGATCTTTTAAATG
>JBDTSO010000418.1:0-2956 GCA_039931085.1 Acidobacteriota bacterium
AAATCTCGTCAAAAGCCATCGAACTCTTCGGCGGTTACGGCTACGTCAAAGATTACCCGGTCGAAAAATTCTGGCGCGATTCAAAAATCGGTGCGATTTACGAAGGCACGTCGAATATGCAGTTGCAGACGATTGCTAAATTGATTATGAGCGGCAAGTAAACTTACTGATTAAAGACGAAACTTTATGTAAAAGTTTCGTCTTCTTTGTGTTAAAATTCGGACTATGGAAACTCTGACCATTACAATTTTAGAACCGAAAGCGAAAAAATTACTCGAAGATTTGGCGAGTTTGAATTTAATTAGGGTTCAAGAAATTGAAAAACCACAAAGAAAACCGCGCAAATTTGGTAGTATGAAAGGGTTGGTCAAATATATTGCCGACGATTTCGACGCGCCTTTAGAAGATTTCAAGGATTATATGTAAAATATTCTATGCAAAAACTTATTTTTAGCTTCTCATTATTAATTTTTATTTCCATAAAGGCTTTTGGACAAATTGATTTCCAAAAGCCTTTTCAGGATTGCGGTTTGCAGGGAAGCATCACGATTTACGATTACAAAAACAAGAAATGGACGTTCAGCGATAAACAGGACGCGAAACGTGAAACTCTTCCGGCTTCGACTTTCAAGATCATTAATTCGCTGATCGCTCTTGAAACGGGCGCGGTGCGCGACGAACACGAAGTTTTGAAATGGGACGGCGTGAAACGCGACATCGAAGCGTGGAATGCCGATACCGATATGGAAAATGCGTTTAAGAATTCAACCGTTTGGTTTTACGTCCGTCTGGCAGAGCGCGTCGGACACGAAAAATACAAAGGTTTCTTGAAAAAAAGCAGTTACGGAAACGGCAAAATTGATAATGGTGCGGAAAATGGCGATTTTTGGAATGTCGGCGATTTCGGCGTTACACCGGAAAGCCAGACCAAATTTCTCAAAGCGTTTTACGAGGAGAAACTCCCGTTTTCAAAGCGTAGTTTCGAGATCGTCAAACGCATAATGATTAATGAAACGACCGACAATTACACGCTTCGCGCGAAAACGGGCTGGACGACGTTCGGCGGAAACGATACGGGTTGGTGGGTCGGTTACGTTATGCGCAAAGACAACACATATTTTTTCGCCACGCGCATCATCAAAAAACGCGAAATCAAAAACCCGCGGTTTGCCGAATGCCGCAAGGAAATCACGCGAACCGTTTTGCGCGAGATGAAAATTATCGAATAAATTTTAGTGACTTCACCGAATGAAAAAGGCGATGAATTTTTCATCGCCTTTTTACTTTTTGAAAAAGAAGTTTACTGCGGTAAACGTCCCGGTGTCAGCGGCGCACCGGCGGCTTCGAGTTGTTTTTCAAACGCCGGTAAATCAACTTCGACCAATTTTCGCAAACGCGCCAGAACGGGTTTGAATTCCGCGCTGGACAAATTAAATTGATCAATCTGCGTCTGCGTCGGTTTGACCGTCGAGAGGCGAATCGTGTCGGCGACGATGCTGACGCGCGACGAAATCGAAGGCGGCGGCGTGTCGGTGTTTTCGCGTCCGCCGCGCAGTTCGTTGATGATGTTGTTGATTTGATCGTCGTACTGTTTCGCCTGATTGATAAGCTGTTGATTTGCAACGGGTGCTTCGCTCGCGGCGCGTTTTAAGAATCCGATGCGCGTTTTGGTCGCCGTCGCCACTTCATTTGCGCCGCCGACTGATCTTTGCAATTCGGAAAGCTGACGCTGAAACGCGACGAGTTCGGCGCGTTCGGCATCGGTCATTTTTTCTCTGCCTTCGACGATAATGTTAAAATTTTGATTTCCGGGCATTGGCGTAACCACGCCGCCGACGCGCATCGCCATTTCAACGCTGTATTTTCCGGGCATCACGAGCGGACCTTGCGGACCACGGTTTCGCAGAAAATCAGGCAAATCCGGGTCGTCTGCACCGCGCGGCGGAGCCGCCGAAATTGCGGGCGGCGTATAGCGCATATCCCAAACGACGCGCTGAATCCCTTGGGCTGCGGGCGCAGTTAAACGGCGCACGACCTTGCCTTGTTCATCGGTAATTGTAAAAAGCAGCGCGGGCGCGTCTTCTTCGGTTTCGGCGCGTAATTCTTCAATCGAAGGATACCGAATCGGCTGTTTTTTCTTGTCGGCTTCGCGTTCGGCTTCCTGACGCTTTTGCTTTAATGTTTTCGGCGCGTCCTTCAAATAATAAGCCATCGCCGCACCATACGGCGGATTCGGCGCGGTGTAGAATGACGAACCCTGAAAACCCGAAAAAACCGCATTCGAGCGAATATACATCAGCGCATCTTTGACCGGAAAAAGCATTGAACTTTGTTCGAGCGACTGTTTCGTCGTTTGGCGCATCATCGAATAATCGTCCAAAACGTAGAATCCGCGTCCGAACGTCGCCAGCACCAAATCGTTCGCCTGCTTCTGAATCGCAATGTCGCGGACGGCGATGGTCGGCAGATTTCCCTTCATCTGAATCCATTTTTGTCCGCCGTCAACCGTAAAGAAAACGCCGAATTCCGTGCCGACAAACAGCAGATTCGGGTTGACGTAATCTTCGACAATCGCGTAGAGCGAACCGCGCACCGGCAAATCCCCGACAATCGAAGTCCACGTTTTGCCGGTGTCGGTGCTTTTCAAAATATACGGTTTGAAATCGCCGTTTTGATGATTATTGAACAGCGCGTAAACCGTATTTTGGTCGTGCTGCGATGCCAGAACGCGGCTGACGTAACTCATATCGGGTATGCCCGGAAATTTTTCGATTTTGCGATAATCTCCGCCGTCGTTTTCCGTCACCTGTATCAAACCGTCGTCGGTTCCGACGTAGATTAAACCTTGCTTTTTCGGCGATTCGGAGATCGTCGAAGCGTTTCCGTAAAGCGCGGTTGACTGGTTTTTGGCAATCGCGTCGGGCGATTGAATTTTGCCGAAAACGGGCAGTTGATT
>JBDTSO010000419.1:0-2949 GCA_039931085.1 Acidobacteriota bacterium
AATATGTTGAATAACTTCCTACTCCAAAGTCAATTTATTTTCATAACGCGCCGCGTGCCATTTGCACCATTTTTCGGGAATTGCACGTCCGCCATTTTATTCACGAAGTTTCAGCATTGCGTGGTATTGCTTCTGCAAGTCGACGAGTTTGGCAATTTTTTCGGTCGGCGTTAGATTTCTCAAATATTCACGTGAGCATTTTTTGCTTCGCTTCATATCTTCGATAATTTCGGCTTGCAAATCATTCTTCATCGCCTAAGAATCTCCGGCGTTCTTATTTTATTTTGATACCAAAACGTTCCTTTTCAATAATATCAGAAAAATTCAGTAATTTCTTTAAGTTGCAATGCCAAGCAAAATACGCTTGTTGCATAATAAAGCCGATCTTATTTTGAAAATGATAAACTTTCCCACAATTAAAGTTATTTGGTGCATAATTGATATGTTGATAAACTCGGATTAGTTGCCAACTTTACGGGAAAGCAAATTTTAGTTTTGATGGAAAATAAACCTTCGCCAATAAAAAAACGAAAAACGCCTTGGTTGCTCGGCGGATTGGTTTTTACTTTGCTGACGGTTTTGGTGCTTTTGCAATCGTCAAATCTTTGGAAAAGTTTTTCTGTCGAAACCGCCAGCGATACGATTTTGCTGTATGCGCTGTCTTCACTCAATTTTTTCGCGTTTGTCATTTTCGCGTTTATTTTTATTCGCAGTCTGCTCAAACTCCGCCGTGAACGCCGCGCTCTGCAACTCGGTTCAAAAATCAAATCGCGCCTTTTGCTATATTTTATCGCCATCAGTTTATTGCCGATTATTGCGATGGCGGTTTTTTCGTATCTTTTTATGAATCGTGCGCTTGAGCGTTGGTTTGCCTCGATTCCCGATAATGTTATCCGCGAAACACGGCAGATGCAGGAACAAGCCGTTACCGACCAAACTTTGAAACTTCGTCAAACCGCGCAAATGCTCGGCAGTTTGTTGGAAAATCAACCGGCTGATAATCGAAAATTGCAAAAACTTGTGGAAGCGGGAAATTTAACTTGTATGCAAATTCTTGCTTCCGATGGTGAAATTTTAGCCGAAAGCACAAAAAACCTGTCATTGGAGCAAAAAGCAGAATTGGATAAAACGCTTCAGATTGTTTATGAAAATCGTTTTGACGATGCAAATCTGAGCGATGGAAAAGGGTTTGATATTGCGATGACAAGATTTGCTGACGGCAAAAAACTGGTCGTCGTGTCCGATTTGCGCCCGAATGAAAATGTCAGTCAAGTCGTCGAAAATTCGTTGGCTGAGTTTGATAAATTGAAGCAAAAACAGGTTACGATTCGGCAAATGGGACTTTTAACGCTCGGTGTTCTGACGTTTTTGCTGATTTTCGCTTCATCGTGGACGGCGTTTTATATCGCCAAAGGCTTGACCGTTCCGATTCGGGCATTGGCGGAAGGCGCGGACAAAATTGCGCGTGGCGATTTGGCGCACCGCGTTGACGTTTTGGCGGAAGACGAACTCGCACTACTGGTTTCGGCGTTTAATCAAATGACCGATAAATTAGAGAAAAATTCCGCCGAACTCGGAGAACGCCGAAAATATATCGAAACCATTTTGCAATCGCTTTCAACCGGCGTGATTTCATTTGACGGTAAAAATCGCATTACGACCATCAATCAGGCGGCAATGCAGATTTTTAATCTCGAAAGTGCGGATTTTACTCAGTTTGCATTAGACAAAGTTGTGAGCGAAGAAAACCGATTGGTTTTGGAAAGACTTTTAGCGAGAGCCAAACGCATCGGACAGGCAAGCGAACAGACTGCTTTGCAACGCGAACAAACTGACGGCGCAAGTAATTCAATCAACGAGAGTTTGCCCGTTGCGCTAACAGCAACCGCTTTGCCGAAAACGGTTGATAACGAGATCGGCGTGGTTTTGGTAATTGAAGATTTGTCGGAACTTATCACGGCGCAAAGGGCTTCGGCGTGGCAGGAAGTAGCACGGCGAATGGCGCACGAAATCAAAAATCCGCTGACACCGATCCAACTTTCCGCCGAACGCATCGCAAAACGCTTTGCTCAAGTCCAAAATCCAAAATCCAAAGTCCAAAGTCCAGCGCAAACCAACCTCGGAATTTTGATTTTGGACTTTGGATTAACCACAAAGGTTATTGACGAAAGCACCGAAACGATTCTGCGCGAAGTCAATTCACTCAAATCAATGGTTGACGAATTTTCACAATTTGCGCGACTGCCGAATGTAAAATTGGAGAGCGGACAATTAAACGAAGTTATCGAACAATCGGTTGCTCTTTATGAAGACCGCGCCTCGAATGTGCAAATCAATTTGAGGTTAGCGGCAAATTTGCCTAAAGCGATGATTGACAATGAACAAATTCGGCGGGTTTTGGTTAATTTGCTCGAAAATGCGTTTGAGGCTTTTGATGAATCGCAAACAGAGAAACAAATTTTTATCAAAACATTTCACTATGCGGCGCGGGATTTAATCGTCGCGGAAGTTTCCGATAACGGCAACGGCATTGCGCCCGCCGATCTAAACAAACTTTTTCAGCCTTATTTTTCCACCAAAGGACGCGGAACGGGTTTGGGTTTGGCAATCGTGCAAAGAATTATCAGCGAACATCACGGGAAAATAAAAGCCGTCGCAAATAAACCGAACGGTGCGAAATTTATTATTGAAATACCTTTTTCGGCATAATAAAGTTTAAAGGTGAAAAGGTTTTGTCATTTCCATAGAGAAAATAAACCCTTTTTCACTTTTTTAAGCAGGCAAGCAGAAATATTGTAATATAATAGCAATATGAATGTGCCTAATAAATTTGTCAAAATATTGTCTGAAGAAGATTATACAAAACTGGTTGAAAATCAACAGAAAAGTGAGAATTTTCGAGTTCGCAATCGCTCCCACGCCATTTTGCTTTCATTTGAAAAGTATTCA
>JBDTSO010000420.1:0-2939 GCA_039931085.1 Acidobacteriota bacterium
GAACTACTTACCATATTGAATTCGAGTTAGCAATTCTTAGACCGCTCAGTAATGAACATAATTACATAAAGGATGTAAGTTTTGTATAAAGAAAATAATTTACAATGTTTTAATTTCGAAGAAAGATGACGGCGAAAAGGATTGCAGGACTTGAGAAAACCGGAAAAAGTGTTGTGGCGAAAAATTGCATAAATTGTTAAGCAAAAACCGTTGAGTTTTTCTCCATTTTGCACTTTTAATTTTGCACTGGAATTTATTATTCTTTGCTGACGTTAATGTAATAAAGATCGGTGTCCGCCGCGAAATTATATTTTGTGAACGATGTTTTCATTTCCTGCCAATCGGTCGTCGGTTTAATGATTTGCCAATTTCCTTTCGTGCCGACGCGAACGGGCATCGCAAAATCTTTTTCGTCCGCTTTCCAGCGATACGCGACTGATTTTTTTGCTTCATCGAATTTTAATTCGAGCGTCGGAATCGCCGCGTGGCGCAGATATTGATTGAAAATCGGCGTTAAATTCATTTTCGTTTGCGCGTTAAAATAGGCGACGACATCTTCGGTCATAATCGTCTGATATTTGAAATGCTGGTAAAAATCGTGAATCAGTTTGAACCATTTTGCGTCGTCGTTGATGACGCTTCGTAGAGTGTTTATCATCAATGCGCCTTTGAAATACATATCCTGCGGCGGTTCGGTGTTGGTGTCGCGCGTGGTGATAATCGGTTCTTTGTTCTGCACTTTCGGCTTCAAACCATTGAGATATTTAATCGCGTCGTCGTGTCCCCAACGATATTCGACGTAAAGCGGTTCCATATACGTCGTCCAGCCTTCGTGAATCCACATATCCGAACGGTCTTTGGCGGTTATTGAATTACCGAACCATTCGTGTCCGCTCTCGTGAATGATGATGAAATCGAATTTTAAACTGATGCCGACTCCCGTCCAGTCGCGCCCGTAGTAACCGTTTTCAAAGTGATTGCCGTAAGCGACCGCACTCTGGTGTTCCATTCCGGCATACGGCACTTCGATCAGTTTGTAGCCGTCTTTTTCAAACGGATATTCGCCGAAATAATTATCGTAAGCGGCGAGCATTTCCGGCACCTGCGCGAACTGTTTTTTCGCTTTTTCCAAATTCTCCGGCAGCACGTAATAATCGAGCGGCAGCTTTTTGTATTTGTCACTAAAATGAACGTAATTGCCGATGTTCATTGAAATATCGTAGTTGTTAATCGGATACTGCACGTCCCAATCCCAGCGCGTGTAGCCGTCGCCGAGGTCGGTTTTACCGGCGAATTTGCCGTTGGAAACGTCGGTCAAATCGTTCGGAATCGAAACGCTGATTCGCATATTTTCCACTTCGTCGCGCCACTGATCTTTGTTCGGAAACCAGATGCTCGCGCCGACTCCTTCGCACGAAGTATTGACCCAGAAATGTCCCGCCGGGTCTTTTTTAAAAGTGATGCCGCCAAATCTGCCCGATTCAGTCGGATTGCCCGAATAATAAAAATCAATCGAATAAGTCTGCCCTTTGCTTAAAGTTTCGGGAAAATTAATATAGACGGCGCGAGTTGCGGCATCGTGCGTGTATTTCAGTTCTTTATTTTCCCAAATAATCTTGTCAATATTGAGCGCGGAATGCAGATCAATCTGAATGCGCCGGTCGTCTTTGAGCATCTTAAAACGAATCGTATTGACACCGCTCAAAAATTTCTTCGCCGGGTCAACGCGCACGTCCAAATGATAATAAAGCAAATCGTTATTGGCGCGATATGCGCCGTAATCGCCCTGCAAAACGTCAACTTTTTTGGGAGAAACCGTCGCGTCTTTGTTTTGTCCGAAAAGAGGCGTTAAAACCGCGCACGATAATAAAAGAACAATCATTACCGAATTAAACAAAATCCTATTTAACATTTTTTCGCCTCCCTCACGTTTTCCGACAAATCAATTTTTATGAATCTTAGTTTGCTGTTACACGCGGGTCTGTTTTTACAACTAACTGTTGCGTGTAATTTTTATCGCCGACGGTTAGTTTGACGGTGTAAATGCCGGGTAGCACGACGGGCGCGCCGCGCCGAAATCCGCCGCTCGCGCCGTTATTAGCTGGTGGTGTCGGGCGCAAATCCCAAACCCAGCGGTGCATTCCCGCCGCAGTTGAAATTGTCGGCGGAGTTTTCACCCAGAAAGCCGGAAATTCGAGCGTGTCGGGATTAATCGGCGTGATTTTATCGTCGCTCGAGTAACGCCGGATTGATTCGCCCGCCGGGCTTAATATTTCCAACACGACCGGCTCTTTCAAGTTTGATTTCAAATAATAATCAAGAATCGCGCCGTACGGCTGATTTTCCGCGAGCGGTTCGTCGCGCGGCTGCGGTGTGCCGTTTTCTGACGGCTGCGGAATTACAAAAGCATCAGTGGGGCGAAACAAAAACGCCTTTGATTTGATGACTTCATCGGTTATCTGGCGCAACGGCGTGATGTCGTCCAACACCCAAAAGCCACGTCCGTGTGTCGCCACGATCAAATCGTCGCCGTGAATCGCCAAGTCGCGCATCGAAACCGGCGGCAGATTTAACTGCAAAGGCTGCCAATCGTCGCCGTCATTGAATGAAACGAAAACTCCGAGTTCAGTTCCGGCAAAAAGCAAACCTCTCCGCGTCGTGTCTTCCTTAACCGTCTGTAGATAAACGCCTTTCGGCAATCCTTTGGTAATTTTTTGCCACGTTTTTCCGCTGTCGCGGGTTCGGTAAACGTACGGTTCGTTGTCGGTCAAGCGATGGCGGTCAATCGCCGCAAACGCTTCGTTGACATCGAAATGCGAAGCGTCCATCATGACGACTTTGCTCCACGAAGTCAGTTCCGGCGGCGTGACGTTCGCCCACGTTTTGCCGTCGTCGTCGGTTTTGTGAATCAAACCGTCGTCCGTGCCGACCCACAAAGT
>JBDTSO010000421.1:0-2913 GCA_039931085.1 Acidobacteriota bacterium
GTTCCCGACAAATCCACGAAATTCGTCTATTATCTCGCGCCGATTGTCGCCGTTACCTGCGCTCTGATTCCGATGGTCGTTTATCCATTTGGTCCACCGATTCTGGCTGATTTGAGTTTTCTGCCATACAATTTGGGCGAAGGTATCAGACAAATTCCGTTGACAATCGGGCAAATTGATGTCGGTGTTTTGTTTGTTTTGGGCATTACTTCGGTCGGCGTTTACGGAATCGCGCTTGCCGGTTGGTCGTCGAATAATAAATATTCGTTGATGGGCGGACTTCGCTCTTCGGCTCAGATGATTTCCTACGAATTGGCGATGGGCGCGTCGGTTATCGGTGTTGTGATGCTCGCCGGTTCGCTCGATTTAAATGGCATAGTTTATGCACAAATGGCTTCGCCATTTAGATGGTTTATCATTCCGCAATTTATCGGGTTTATCGTCTTTTTAATTGCGGCGTTTGCCGAAACAAACCGCGTTCCGTTCGATCTGCCGGAAGCCGAAACCGAACTCGTCGCCGGTTTTCACACGGAATATTCCGCGCTGAAATTCGCGCTCTTTTTTATGGCGGAATATGTCAATATGTTCACCGTTTCCGTGATGATTGTAACGCTGTTTTTGGGCGGTTGGTATATTCCGGGTTTGAGTTATATTTTTGCCGTCGGTTCAATCGGTTATGCAATTTTCAGCTTTTTAGGATTTCTGGCAAAAATTTTCTTCTTCTTGTTTTTCTATATTTGGGTGCGCGGAACGCTGCCGCGTTTTCGTTTTGACCAATTGATGAACTTCGGCTGGAAATTTTTGCTCCCGCTCGCGTTGGCAAATGTCACGGTAACGATTATTATTGTTTATTTCCTTAATCGGTAAAAAAGATATTAGATGTCAGAAGTTAGAAGTTTGGAAGACAAAACTGACATCTGACATCTAATATCCGACAACTTTTATAATGATAACAACTGCTGTCTTTTTTCTGTTCGCCGGACTCGCCATCGCTTGTGCGATTTCGCTCGTCTATCATAAAAATCCGCTTTACAGCGCGATTTCGCTGGTCGGCGTGTTAATTTCGCTGGCGTGTATTTATGTAACACTAGCCGCGCCGTTTATCGCCGCCGTGCAGATTTTGATTTACGCCGGCGCGATTATGGTTTTGGTCGTTTTCGTCATTATGCTTTTGAATTTGGACGAAGACAGACCGCTTAATCGTCTGCGATATTTATATCCGGTCGGCGGCGTTTTCGGTGTGATATTGCTGGCGCAGACCTTTTTTATTTTCTATGCCGTAATGCGTGCGCCGAAACAAGCCGTCAACACAGGTGAAACCGTCGGAAAAACCTTGAGCATCGGTTCGGCAATGTATACGGAATATCTTTTGCCAGTGGAAATTGTCGGAATTCTGTTGCTAATGGCAGTCGTCGGCGCGGTAATTCTAGCGCGTCGTTTTCAGCAGACACATCTCGAACTCGTCGTTGACAATGAAATGGAAAAACGCCGCGAAGACGACAAGGCAATGATTTAGACTTTTGATCTATTTTCATTTACTGAATCCCAATTTTGGATTTTTGACTTTGGACTTAAAAGAAATGGAACCGAGTTTAGCCACATATTTAGCACTTTCAGGAATTTTATTCACCATCGGCACAGTCGGCGTGATTTTCAAGCGCAATGCGCTCGGAATGTTTATGTGTATCGAGCTGATGCTCAACGCCGTGAATCTGACGTTTGTTGCTTTTTCGCGCTATTATGCCGACGTTACGGGACAGCTTTTCGTTTTTATGGTAATGAGCGTTGCGGCGGCGGAAGCAGCGGTCGGACTCGGCATTATCATCGCATTTTTCCGCAACCGTGAATCTATTGACGTTGACGATGCGAGTATTTTGAAAAATTAGTTTTGCAAGATGATTAATGCTGATGTTTTGACATTTCAGGAGTTTGCAATGCGCGAATCTTTACCGTTGTCGAAAATTCAGAGAGCGATTCTCGAATTTCTGCAAGGGCGTGAAGATGTCGTTTTGTTCGGAGCGCAAGCCGTTAATGCTTATGTCAGTGAACCGCGAATGACGCAGAATGTTGACTTGCTTTCATTTCGAGCTGATAAATTAGCCGAAGAACTGCGGGATTTTTTGGGTGAAAAGTTTCATATCGCCGTTAGAATCAGAGAAGTCGCTGACGGTAAAGGTTTTCGGATTTATCAAATCAGAAGCGAAGGAAATCGTCATTTAGTTGATTTGCGAATGGTTACAGAACTTCCCGCAACTGAAAAGATTGAAGATATTTTAGTTTTATCGCCGATTGAATTGATTGCAAGCAAAGTAATTTCGTATCATTCGCGCAAAGGAAAGCCGAAAGCCGGAACGGATTATAGAGATTTGGGAATGCTGCTTTTGCGATTTCCTGAGTTAAGGGAAAAAGTTTTTGAGAATTTGAGAGTTAAAAATGTCAACACAGCGATTTTAGAAACTTGGAATGAAATTGAGCATCAGGATTTTCAGACTGAAGATGAAGACCAAGATTAATATTTTAATGGCAAAGGTTCTATTCAAAGGTTGGAATAACGGATTAAAAAAAATATCTTTGACTAAATTGCTTCAAGAAAAAGCCAATTTATCTCTCAAGGAAGCAAAAAGTAAAACTGATTTTCTGCTTGACGGTGAAACATTTTTTATTGAAACCGAAAGTATTGAGGAAGCTGTAGAAACAGCAAAACAAGCAACGGCAATTGGAGCAGTTTGCAAAATCATTAAAGATAATGACTGAAAACAATTTTTTAAGTCTAATAATTTTCGCGCCGCTCGTTGGTGCGGTGATAAATTGGCTGTTCGGCAAGCGGATGAACAGCGAACTTTTTAGCGGCGTAGTCTCTTGCACGGCGGTTGGTATCTCAACCGTTGTCGCGTTTATGATTGCATTCGGCAT
>JBDTSO010000422.1:0-2883 GCA_039931085.1 Acidobacteriota bacterium
TCTCCTTTGATATTTTTGAACTAATTTAATACGTTTGAGAAGTCGCAAGCCGGTTTGTGCAATTTTTATGCCTGAACGTGTGATTTTTTGATTGGGGAAATATAACTTTAGCGGGATTCAATTCCGTTTTTAAGCAGCGGATAAGGATTGATGTCCGTGCCTTTCCAGTAACTTTTTGAATCTTCGGAAATCATAACTTCAAAATGCAGGTGGAAATTTCCCTCGCCGGAATTTCCGGTGTCGCCGACATAGCCGATAACCGTTCCTTTTTTAACAAAAGCATTTTCCTGTAAATTTTCGGCGCGTTTCTGCAAATGTGCGTAATAATAAATAAAATGTTTGTCGGGGCTGAATTGATAAATCGTGATTCCGCCGCGTTCACTGTCGAAAAATTTGACAATTTCGCCGTCGGAAGCAGCGACGACGGGAGTTCCGAGCGGCGCAATTATATCTATGGCGTTATGCACACGACCTTCCGAACGCGAATCGGTATAAGTATCCTGCAAATCTCCGCGTTTGATGCCGAGGACGGGAATCATCAGCGTTGTATCGTTGTTTGAAATTAAGGAATTCCCCCGATTAACATTGTTTGAAATTGAAGAATTTTCCTGATTGGAATTAAAATCGGATTCGGCTGGTGTTTGGACTTCGGCAATTGAAGGAAACGGCTGAGGTGTCGGAAAATTCTCCTCTTTTTCGGGCAATTTATCAACGGTTTCAATTTTTACTTCGCCGTATGTAAAATATGGAATGATGAATTCGTGATAGATAAACATCGCGGCAAGTATGTGAATAAAACCCAGATAAAATACAAACGCGGTCTTCTTCAAAGTTTGCGACGAATTTTTCATAAAAGCATTGTAGATTTTTAACGCCGCAGCAGCAAGATGATTTTACCCGATTTCCCAACCGATGGAATAATGAAAGAAAAAATGAAAATTAAAGTTTTTGCGGCAAATTTATCAAACGAATTTGTTTTTCCTTCCGATTTTGTCGGTCAAAAAATACTAAAAGAATACGGCGCAATGTTTATTGCGGGTAGCGGCGCAATTCTCCCGAATACGGTTGTTTTCAAAAACGAAGAAGATGTTTTTAATTGGCAAATCACCGTGCCGCAATCAACTGAAAACATCGGCGGAATCGAAATTGTATTGCAAACTCCGGCGATGAAGGCATTAAAAAACGCGCTTGAAGAAGCCGTGCAAAAAAATTTGTCAATCACGCCGCGCGGCGTTGATGCCGCCAAAAGAAATTATTCGGGAACGGTGGAACTTTGGGCAAGCCGCGTTAATCCGGGTTTGATTCATTGGGTTGAACGCGGAAAAATAAGCGAAGCGGAAGCGTCAAAAATCTGCGATTTAACCCCGTTTAAACAGGTTGCGGAAATTTTCAAACTCGAAGCACAGTCCATTTTTTTTGCCAAAGATTTATCGAAATCCATCATTTATTCGGTTGCGCCGCCCGGAACTTCGCAACATATTTCGATGCTCGCGCTCGATGTCAGCGAACATGACGATTCAAAAGTGCGCGAAATTCTGGCAAAACACGGCTGGTTTCAAACGGTTATTTCCGATTTACCGCATTTTACTTTTTTAGGTTTTCACGAGAATCGGCTTTCCGATTTAGGCTTGAAAAAAATAAACGACGGCGGACGCATTTTTTGGATTCCGAATATTTGAAGTCCCGAAAATTATTGGTGTGTTTGAGAAACAATTAAATAGATTTGCAAGAATGTGAAAAAGAGTTTAGAGATAGAAAAGTATCAGCAATTTATAGTTCTCTCCAAAATAAATAAGAAAACAATCTTGATATAACGTGGCGTGTGCGTCAGCTTCTTAAACTAACCGACGGTAAACAAATTTTTATTCAACAAAGCGGATTTAAATTTGTGTTCCGAATTTGTCTGAGCAGTATTTTCGTTATTATTTTGCTTATGGCGATGAATCAAAATCTGCTTCAGCAAATACATTTCGGTCTTGAAAACATGGTTGCAATTCTTCAATAATATTTTCGCAAACATTCACAAAAATTTACAGGACTTTCTTATAAAGATTAAATTGCCTCCAAATTTAGTTGGAGGCAATTTAAAAAAAAGGCAAAATTTTATAGGAAAGCCCTGTAAATTTTTTAATTTTTTTTTTCAATTTTCAATACGAACTCTGGTAGTAGTTTTTCCGCTGGGTTATTATTATTTTTTCTCAACTCCATTATTAAATAATAAGGAAAAACTATGATTGAAAATCAATCTTCGATGAGAATGATTTTATGTTCCGTTAAAGTTAATATGAATTTAAATAAACTTTTAAAACTTTCTTTGATAATGTTGATTTTACCATTTTCCGCGTTGTCGCAAACCGTTGATAAAGCGTCGGTTCGAGGAAAAATTGTAGATCAAAACAACGCCGCTGTTGTCGGCGCGAAAATTGCCGTCATTAATGAATCAACAGGTTTGCGGCGCGATGTTGTTACGGATGAAAACGGCAATTATACGATTACGAATCTGCCGTTGACAGGAATATATAAAGTTACGGTTTCAAGAGCGGGTTTTGCCGACGAAGAAAAAAGCGACATCGAACTTCGCGCCAATGAAACCGCGTCCGTTGATGTTACGCTATTTCCGCAAGGAACGAAAAACGAAGTAACCGTAACGGGAACGACCGAAAGTTTGCAAACCGATTCGGCAAGGCTCGAAACGCGGCTCGATTTGCAGAAAATTGACGACACGCCGATTTTAGGACGCAAACTGACAAATCTCGTGCAATTAAATTCGGCTGTTCGTCCGGCTCGCGGCACGGGCGATTTATTTTTGAATAATTTTTTGTTCGTCGTCAACGGCAACGGTCGCCGTCAGACAAATTTCAGCTTGGACGGCAGCACCGGCAA
>JBDTSO010000423.1:0-2881 GCA_039931085.1 Acidobacteriota bacterium
ACTTTTCATTCTAAGAAATTTAAATTCCCAATTTTACCGAAAAATGTCAGGTTTTTCGATTCCGACGATCATCTGAATCGGGAAAAATTTTCGATGTTTGACGGCGTTCCGAATGAAAATCAAAACTATCAACTAGATTTTAGGAGGATTGAATTGTGTTAAAGAAAACAGTTTCCATCGCGTTTTTTCTGCTCGTGTTTTCATTGCAGTTTGCCAACGCTGCTGCGAAGCCGGCGGAACAGATTGATTTGGCAGGCGATTTATTCGGTGCGCCGTATCGCATTCGCGTTCCAGAAAACTGGAACGGAACTTTACTTATTTATGCTCACGGTTATCGTGATCGCGCCGACCATCCGGGCGAAGTGGACAACCGCGCCGCTGAAGTTGCGCCGAGCGCGGCACTCGAACCCGTGTTTCTGGCACAAGGTTATGCCTTAGCAGGTTCGGCTTATCGAAATAACGGTTGGGCGGTCGAGGAAGGTATTGAAGATATAAAAAATCTGACTTTGTTTTTTAATTCAAACGTCGGCACGCCGCAATACACAATTTTGTGGGGATTTTCGATGGGCAGCGTGATTACTTTTGAAAGTATGGAACAATACGCAAATCTTTATGACGGCGCACTTGCGGGCTGCGCAGTAGGTGCGGGTTCATCGCGGTCGTGGGATGCGTCGGGCGATTTGGCTTTGGCTTACGATAAACTTTTCGGAATGCCGGCGAGTTGGGGAACGCCCGGAAATGTGCGTGATGATTTGGATTTTGAAACCGAAGTTCAGCCGAAATTAACGGCGGAAGTCAGCAATCCGGCGAATTTTCCAAAATTTGAGTTTATCCGTCTCGTAACCGGCACGCCCGGACGCGGTATTGTGCCGCCCGCGCCGCCGAACTTTTATCCGGGATGGGTTTTTACCGATATGTTTTTCACAACCGAAGCCCGCGCCGAACTCGAACGCCGCGCCCGCGGTCCCGTCGTGCGGAATATTGATCACAATTACGATCTGACCGACACGGAAAAAGCCTATCTCGTTTCATTAGGCGTTCCCGCGACGGTTATCGAAGGCTGGCTCGCTTCACTCAATTTGGAACGGATTATTTTTCCGCCCTTTTATTCGCGTTTTTATCTGAGCAGAAACGCCGATTACAGCGGTGATATTCAGGCTCCTGTTTTGACTCTGCACACGCTTTACGATCCGCTGGTAACAGTTACGCAGGAACGCGAATATCTCGATACGGTAAAGAAGGCAGGACGCACGAACTTTTTATACCAAACTTATACAAACGGCAACGGACACTGTAATTTTACGGGCGAACAACTCGTCGCATCCGTTACGGCGATCAACAACTGGGTCAGAACACAAACCAAACCGACCGCCGCGAATTTCCCGACCTCGCTCGGTTTTCTGCCTGACAGCTTCGTTCCGCCGCCAATGAATCAGCCGAGATTGGATTCCAAGCCTCAGCTTTTAGATTTTAAATTTTCAAATACAGGTTTGAAAAGGAAATAATCTTAAAATTTGAATTTTGATTCAAAAAGGCGATGATTTTTAATTCAAATCATCGCCTTTTTACTTTTTAGTTTCCGTCATCGCCGATGGCTTCTACCGGACACGCATCACGCGCTTCTTCGCAAAGTTCAACTTCTTCGTCGGTTTGCGGCTGTTTATAAACATAAGAATAACCGTTTTCGTCTTCGCGCGTAAAATTTTTCGGGGAAGTGTCGCGGCACACATCGCAATCAATGCACATTCTGTCAACGTAAAACTTTCCGCGCACATTTTCCGATAATTTGTCTTGAATTTCCGCCATTTTAAGTTGTTAATTGTCAATCGTCAATCAAATGTTTTTCTTTTCGATTAACGATTGACAATTAACAATTTTAAGTAATTCACGAACTGCGTTCTGTAAATTCAATCATCCGGTCAAGCGCGATTGATGCCCATTTTTTTGTTTCTTCGTCAACCGTGATTTCATTAACAACTCGTCCGGCAACCAGATTATCCAAAGCCCACGCGAGATTTTGCGGCGCGATGCGATACATCGTCGCGCACATACATAAATCAGGCGCGAGCAGACGAACTTCTTTATCGGGAAAGCGTTTTTGCAGACGATTGATGAGATTTACTTCCGTGCCGATTGCCCATTTTGAACCGCCCGGCGCATTTTCGACCGTTTTGATAATAAATGAAGTCGAACCGTTCAAATCCGCTTTTTCAACGACTTCGTACATACATTCGGGATGAACCAAAACCTGCATTTCGGGCGTTTGTTTGCGGATTTGGTCAACGTGCCACGGTTTGAATCTGCCGTGAACCGAGCAATGCCCTTTCCATAAAATCAGCCGCGCGTTATGCAATTCTTCTTCGGTGTTGCCGCCGAATTCTTCGTGCGGATTCCACAACGCCATTTTGTCGAGCGGAATGCCGAATTTCAAACCCGTGTTTCTGCCGAGATGTTGGTCGGGAAAGAAAAACATTTTATCGTATTCTTTCAAATATTTATCGAACAGCGGCACGGCGTTCGACGAAGTGCAGACGACACCGCCGTTGCGCCCGCAAAACGCTTTGATGGCGGCGGTCGAATTCATATAAGTCATCGGCGCGACACGCGAATCTTCACCGACTACGCCAATTTCTTCTAATTGTTCCCAAGCGTCTTCGACCTGTTCGATATTCGCCATATCCGCCATCGAACAGCCCGCGCCCAAATCCGGCAAAATCACTTTTTGATTCGGTTTTCCCAGAATATTCGCTGATTCCGCCATAAAGTGAACGCCGCAGAACACGATAAATTCTGCATCCGTCTGCGAAGCCATCACTGAAAGCTGATAAGAATCGCCCGTCAAATCGGCGTGTTTTATCACGTCGTCGCGCTGATAATGATG
>JBDTSO010000424.1:0-2867 GCA_039931085.1 Acidobacteriota bacterium
CGTTAAATTTTTACGTTTCGGGAGCGGAAACTGCCGCTCCCGCTTTTCTAAATCTCGTCTTTCGTGCGGTCTAAACCGCCGAGTTTCGGTTGATAATCTGCATTATCAAAATTGGCACACAAACCTACACTCAGACTGACGCTAGACCGCATCTCTCTGGACGCGGGCGAGCCGTTTGGTGTTTCGATTGTATGTATCCAAGTTTGAATCACGAAAATTATCTCCTAAAAAATTTCGTCCGCACTGTGGCGAACAGTTGAAAGTTTTAGCACGCCTTAAAAACGCTTGTCAAGCATTTATTTATTTATTTTTCAAAATGCTAAAAATTTATCAGAAATGCCGGAAGCCTTTCCGTTGTAAAATCGTCGCTTTTTTATCTGCGATAAATTCAATTATTTCTGTATTTGCAGTGATTTCTCCAATGCAAAAAAAACTGTGGTTTTCGAACTCTTTTTCACGTCGAAAATATTTTTTCGGATTGGCGGTAAAAAGTAACTCAAAATCTTCGCCGCCGTTCAAAGCGTAGTCAATTTTCTCATCAAATGATTTTGCAATTGTTTTTAATTTTACGTCGAAAGGAATTTCATCAGCATAAATTTTCGCGCCGACTTTTGAAGCACGGCAGATATGCGCCAAATCCGAGGAAATTCCGTCGCTCAAATCAATCATCGAAGTTGCCAAATTGTTTTTTGATAAAAATTCACTATAGAAAACTTTCGGAAAAGGCTGAAGTTGTTTAAGAAGCAAATACTTTTGCCAGGTTTTGCCGTCTGAATTATACGAAATCCCTTCTTGCAGCAATTTCAATCCGCCCGCCGCGCCGCCGATTTCACCCGTCACAAAAATCAAATCGCCGACTTTCGCGCCGGAACGTAAAACGGCTTTTCCTTTTTTTACTTCACCCGCCGCAATCGAATCAATGACGATTTTGTCGGGCGTTTTTGAAACGTCGCCGCCGATCAATTCGACATCGAATTTTTTCGCCAGACGCATATAACCTTCGTAAAATTTTTCGACAAAATCCGTCTTCCAAATTTTCTGCGGAATTCCAATCGAAAGCATTGACCAAACCGGTTTCGCGCCCATCGCAGCAACATCGGAAAGCGAAACGGCTAACGCTTTGTGTCCGATAAATTCCGGTTTTGACCATTCGAGTTTGAAATCAATATCTTCGACTAACAAATCAGTCGTTATAACTAAATCAGTTTTAGAATCTTTCGGCAGAACAGCGCAATCGTCGCCGATTTTAGTTAAATTAAAACGACGGCGAAGGTTTTCGATAAATTCAAACTCGGTTGTCATAAAATTTTCATTGACACAAACTGTGTAAATACTTACAATAACGACGGCGAAATTTAATCAAAACTTTAACATAAAAGAGGCAAAAAATGGGACAACAGGCGGTTGCGATACCTGAAAAAATATTCTTTAAAATCGGCGAAGTGTGCGACATTGTTGACGTGCAGGCGCACGTTCTGCGCTATTGGGAAACGGAATTTCCGATGTTGTCGCCGCAGAAAAACCGTTCCGGTCAAAGAAGTTACCGCCGCCGCGATGTCGAAATCGCGCTTCGTATCAAAGAACTTCTTTACGAAGACCTTTACACAATCGCCGGCGCGAAGAAAAAGCTCCAAGTCGAAATGCGCGAAACCAGTCGTTTGAAAATCGTGCATTCCGAACCGGCTGAAAAAGAAAGTTTTATCAAAGAAGTTAAATCACCGCAACCGGTTGAAGAAGTTACAATCGAGGACGAAATTGTAGAGATCGAGGAAATTGAAGAATTTGAAGAAACAGAAACGGTTGAAATAGACGAAGAACGACTTGAAGCTTTGAACGATCTCGCCGCACAGCTTCTTGAATTGCGGGAAATGTTGAAAATCAACAAATCTGAAGTCGCTCAAAGAAGATATTAAGTTTGACAAAGCGTGTTCGGAATTCTAATCTTAAAATCTATTTGACGGGACGTAGCGCAGTCCGGTAGCGCGTTCGCTTGGGGTGCGAGAGGTCGCGTGTTCGAATCACGCCGTCCCGAGGATTACAATAAGGAAACCTGCTCGTTGGTGTAATCTGCACACTTTACTAGGTAAAAGTGACTAATTCCTTAACGGATAACCCTTCCCCTCTATCATCTAAATTTCAACTAAGTGAATAAATTTTCGTTATATTAAATGTTATACTAAATATTAAAAAGTCAAATGCTTAAAGATTTCTCAATCAGAAACTGCAATAAATATTTATATAAATTTTCCGTGAAAAATGTTAATCTTGAAACGATTTTAAGAAATGGAGGAATTTTTTAACTAATGTCATTAATAATTTGCCCGGAATGCGCGCACGAGGTTTCGACAACCGCTGCCGCCTGTCCCAATTGCGGTCATCAATTTTTGCCGCCGGTTGTTAATCCGCCGGTTCAGAGAAACGTCGTCGTCAGCGAAGTTCCGCGTGAACGCGAAGGTTTTCCGCCGTGGGCTTTTATCCCGCTCGGTGTTTTGGGTTTAGGTTTGGTATTGCTGCTTTTTTATCTCTTCAAGAGCGATGATAACAGTAGAAATATTAACGTCAATCTCGCGTCGAGAACATCGCCCGTCGAAACAACGCGCGAAACAACCGTTCGCAGCGACACACAGCCAAATCAAGTTATTGTTCCGCCTTCTTCCGAACCGAATCAGGTAATGTTGCCGCCCGCCGCGCCGCCGCCTTCGTCGGATACGACAATTACGTCGGTTCCGCCCGAAACAATTGCACCCGACAAAGGAACAGTCAATATCGAAGCAAAAATTGCTACCAAAACAGGAGATATTCAGCCTGTTCAAAAGGAAAAATTTTATCTGCTCGATAAAGATTTGCAAACTATTTTGAGCGACGCG
>JBDTSO010000425.1:0-2867 GCA_039931085.1 Acidobacteriota bacterium
GCAAAAGTTGAGCCGAGTCGCTCGAATTTTCCTGATCCGTATAAGTGAACATTGCCTGATCGAGCAAATCATTATAATTCGGCGCGGGTGAGTTGGGAATTTCTACTTTACGATCTCTCGATTTAGAGGCATTATCAATGTCATTTGCCGGCAAGCGCAAATTTTCAGATACCGCATTAATTATTGCGGGACGCGCTCCGGCGGCGATCAGAGCTTTGAGGATTTCCGGTGTCAGCGTAAAATCTACGCCGTTAGACCTGATAATGGTAAGGATGTCGCTGGTTTGCAGTTGTTTTGAAAGAAGTGCTTTGATAAGCCTGTCCTTTTTGACAGGTTCGCCTCTATATTGGGCAAATGAACTGATTCCGATTATAAAAATTAAAAAACAAGCCGTCGCAATTTTTATAAAATTTTTGCACACTCTGATTGTAAAACTCGGACTGTTCATTTTCTTTACTCAAGATCGTTTTCCTTATTAGACAATTAACCAAACTATTCCGAAAGGTTAAGCTCCCGTTAAAATCTTTTCGGCACGGCGGAGACGTTCGGCTCTTGTTTCGAGCGGTTCTTTTCTCTTGATAACTGTTCGCGTCGGCGCGGTTCTGGTTCGAGGCTGAACCGGCGGCGAAACAATCTCCGGCTTTCTTAAGACTTCGCGTTTTTTCGTTTTCATTTCCGCTGCCGTTTCGGTTTTCGTTGCAGGTTCATCAGTTTCATCGTCATCAATTTGTTTGACAAACGGATCGGTTTCGGCAAACGGCTCGACTTCCACAAACGGCTCAGTTTTGGCAAACGGTTTGACTTCATTAATTGGTTCGATTTCGGGCAACTGTTTTTCCATTTGAGCAAGATCATTTTTGATAAATGAAACTTGAAAAAAGAAATGTAAAACCACTATTGCCAAAATTCCCGCGCCGCCGACCCACAAATTTTTCTGTGCCAGTTTCCAATTGATCGGAGCATCGGCAGTCGCTTTAGTTTCGTTACGTCTTTTTCTCCAATTTCGACGAAACACGCCCTTCTTAAATTTGTTTTCATTTTGCGAAAAATCTATCGAAAATACTGCGGCACTGCTGTTTGCCGGATGGCTTGCAAAGTCCGAATTTTTCAAAACAGCGTAATCTTTCGGCAAATAATCAGTGACTGAAACAGGCTGTGCCAATTCCCGCCGCAGTTCAGTCGCGCTTTGAAACCTTCCGTATGTCTGCAAACGGAAAATATTGGCAACGGCTTCCACAGTTTTTTCAGGAATAGCGGGATTGACCTCGCGCAAACGCTGCGCTGCTTCTCCGATTTCGTCAGAAGATAAATTGTCGCCAGTGAGAACCTCAAAAAGCATCTTCCCGACAGCATAAATATCTCTGCCCGCAAATTTTGCGATTTCCGAGTCTAGCTCCAGTAAACTGTTTTCGTCCGTTTCATTAATATGAAAGTTTTCGGATGTTCCGAAACTCAGAATTTTGACGCTGCCCGCTTTGGTCAAAAAAATGTTTTTAGTTTTAAGATCGCCGTGCGCGATTCCAGCACTGTGAGTAAATTCCAGACAATCAAGCACTTCCGTAAAAATAGAAACGGCTTTTTCAGGTGAAAGTTTTCCTTGTCGCCGCAATAATTTATCGAGCGTTTCGCCTTCCAAAAACTCCAAAATCATAAAAAGCTGATCGTTGAGAGCCGTCAGTGAATGAAGCGTCGGAACGCTCGGATGCATTATCTTCGCCAGAATTTCGGCTTCAAAGCGGAATTTTTTTGATGCTTGCTCCGAATGTTCCCGACCGAGAGTTTTAATATAAACACAGCGATCAAGCACTACGTCAACGGCTTTATAAACACCGAATAGTTCAGCTTCATTGAGCCTTCTCAGAATTTTATAATTTCCGATTAATGATCCGATCATTGTTTTTAAGATTTTACAGTGGTGATTTTGAAACGAATCGACGCAAACATAAATCTAAGTTGTTTATGATGTTTAAGCATACCGTAATCGTTGTCCTTGACAGTTAGATTACAGAACTAATTGAAAACAACTTTATTTTTGCCTTTTATGTAATACAGCACGATTTCTTTGAGTGCTGCTATCTCCACATAATACCAACATTTTTTAACAATATAAACATAAAAATCAACAAAGTTATTTTGAAAATGTAATATTATATGATTAAACCTATGAAAATTCTATATTTAAGTATAATAATTTTTATTTTAACAAATAAATTTTGTTGAAATATAATCGCAATATCGGTGGGGGAAACAAAATTTGAAGATGATTCAATCTCTCAATTTAAGATTTTGGGAATTCGATCTTAAAAGGTGTTAAAATAGATTTCACCAAAAATAAAATGAAGTAGCTGAAAACTTTCCAAAATTCGTCAGACGAGAATCTAAATTTACAAGGAGAAAAGAAATATGGACGCAGCACGAAAGTCATACGACAAACCTAAATTCAAAGAACAATACAATAATTTCATCGGTGGCGAATTCGTCGCGCCGAAAAACGGCGACTATTTCGACGTTATATCGCCCGTAGATGGAAAAGTGTTTACAAAAGTAGCGCGTTCGACGGCGGAAGATGTTGAACTCGCGGTTGATGCAGCGCATAAAGCCGCGCCCGAATGGAACAATTCTTCGGCAACGACGCGGAGCAATCTTTTGTGGAAAATCGCCGACAAAATCGAAGAAAATCTCGAAATGCTGGCTCGTTGCGAAACTTGGGACAACGGCAAGCCGATTCGTGAAACGATGGCGGCGGATTTGCCGCTGGCGATTGACCATTTCAGATATTTCGCCGGTGTGATTCGCGCTGAAGAAGGCGGCGCGACGGAACTCGACGCGAACACGGTTTCGCTGAATATCAAAGAACCTTTGGGCGT
>JBDTSO010000426.1:0-2864 GCA_039931085.1 Acidobacteriota bacterium
GCGGATTTTGACGATATTGTCGGCGGAAGTCATTGTATGACACCGGCTTATCTGCAAAATCAGATTGACCAATCGCTGAAAAATATGAACATCGAAGGCATTGATGTTTATTACATTCACAACCCGGAAGCGCAGCACGCGGAAGTCGAACAGGCGGAATTCGAAGCGCGTTTGGCTTCGGCTTTTGAGCTTTTGGAAGAAAATCGCACCAACGGAAAAATCAACTTTTACGGTGTGGCGACGTGGAACGGTTTCCGCGTTTCGCCGCAGAGCAAGGAATATCATTCGCTCGAAAAAATGGTCAATATCGCTGAAAAAGTCGGCGGGAAAAATCACGGTTTTAAGTTTATTCAAGTCCCGCTGAATCTGGCGATGCCAGAAGCCTTGGTTCTAAAAAATCAAAATTTGAACGGCGAAGCGCAATCAACTATTTCGGTTGCTCACGCGCTCGATATTACGGTGATCGCCAGTGCTTCGCTTTCGCAGGGACAGCTTGCTTCAAATTTACCGAATGATGTCGGTGAAACGCTAGGCGAATTGGAAACCGACGCGCAGACGAGTTTGCAATTCGTTCGTTCCGCGCCCGGAATTACAACCGCGCTCGTCGGAATGAGCCGCGCCGCGCACGTCGAAGAAAATATGAAACTCGGCAGAATCGAACCCGTTTCCAATGAAACTTTTATGGATTTGTTTGAGGAAAAACAAAAAACAGTGAAAAATTGAAAATAGACAATTGAGAATTAAAAATCAACAGAGAAAGGCGCGGACATTTAATCCCGCGCCTTTTTTTATTTAGCCCTTCTTTAATTGCTGGAAAGAGTTTAATTATCCGGCGTTTGTTTGGGTGCAGATTGCTGATTTTGCATTATTTGTCGGCGTTCCTGCATTTTTTGTTTGCGTTCAGCTTTGAACTGTTCGAGTTGGGTGCGTTGTTCCGCTGTCAGCAAGGCTAAAACCGAATTTTGCGTTTGTTCGGCTGACGCTTTTGACTGCGATTTGAGCGTTTCCAATCTCGCTTGTTCGTCCGCCGTGATGCTGCCGTCGCGTTTTTTCATCATCAAACCGCGCATTTCCTGAAAAGTTCCCTGATTTGCCGCGCGACTCGATTCCATCAAACTTTTGATTTGCGATTTTTGCGCGTCGGTTAAATTCAAACGACTAAATTCACGCATCATCATTCTGTCGCCGCCTCTGTCACCGTGACCTTCTTTGCCAAATTTTTGTTCGCCGTCGTGTCTGCTGAGTCTTCCGCGCTCACTTTTTTGCGGTGCGTTTGCCGAATCCGATGTTTGGGTTGTCGTGTCCTGAGCCGCCGCAAAAGTCGTAAATGCAGCGATTGCAAAGGCTAATGTAACGGTTGAAATCAATTTTTGTTTTAATGACATAATTTTTTACTTCCTTATTTATTTTTTTGAACTTTCGCTTTTCATGTTTTTAGACGTTGGCAAATATGAATTGGTCTAAAGATTTTTCGTTGAAATTGTAAAGAAGTGTAAAGATTTATTGACATTGAATTGAACACTTTATTTCCCGGTTTTCAAACAAAACCTGATTTGACATTTAACATTTGCTATTTGGCAAGTTAAAATGTGAAGTTTGAATGACAAGCAGGGAAAAAGTTAAATGAGATTTTTATCGGAAATAAATTCACCGGCGGATTTGCGGCAATTAAAAGTTGAAGATTTACAGGAAGTCGCCGACGAAGTTCGGCAGTTTATTCTTGAAACGACTTCACGAATCGGCGGACACACGGGCGCGTCGCTCGGCGCGGTTGAACTCGCCGTGGCGATGCACTATGCGTTTGACACGCCGAAAGACCGGCTCGTTTGGGATGTTGGACATCAGGCTTATGCGCATAAAATTTTGACCGGCAGACGCGATCAGCTTCATACGATTAAACAATACGGCGGGCTTTCGCCGTTTCTTCGGCGCGACGAATCCGAATACGACACGTTTGGCGCGGGACACGCTTCGACTTCTTTGAGTGCCGCGCTTGGAATGGCGATTGCGCGGGACACGAAAGGCGAAAATTTTAACGTCTGTGCATTAATCGGCGATTCATCTTTGGCGGGCGGAATGGCGATGGAAGCAATCAATCAAGCCGGACATTTGAAAACTCGTTTGATTGTGCTTTTAAATGATAATGATATGTCAATCGCGCCCGCCGTCGGCGCGTTGACCAGATATTTGAATCGCATTAAAGAAGCGCAAAGTTATCATCGTTTGAAGGAAGAAGTCGGCGGCACTTTGGAAAGTGTGCCGGGTTTGGGACACAGTTTGCGGAATATGGCGAAAACCGTCAAAGACGCGATTGCGGCGGCGGTTTTGCCGGGTGCGCTCGTCAACGAACTCGGTTTTAAATATATCGGTTATGTTGACGGACATAATGTGCCGATGATTGTTCGTGCGCTTGAAGAAGCGAAAAAGATTGAAGACGCGCCCGTAATTGTTCACGCTTTGACGACGAAAGGCAAAGGTTTTCCAAATCCCGAAAAAAATTATTACGCTTATCACGCCACCGGACCTTTTGATCTGGCGACCGGAAAAATCCATAAATCAAACAAAGTCGCGCCAAAAAGCTATACGCAGATTTTCGGCGAAACGATGTGCGAACTAATGGCGAAAGACGAAAAAATCGTCGCGCTAACCGCCGCGATGCCTGATGGAACTGGCGTTGATAAAATTCTGGAGCAATTTCCCGACCGCGCGTTCGATGTCGGCATCGCCGAACAGCACGCCGTAACTTTTTGCGCGGGAATGGCTTGCGAAGGTTTGAAACCCGTTGCAGCGATTTATTCGACGTTTTTGCAGCGCGGTTTCGACCAGATTATTCACGATGTCTGTCTGCAAAATCTGAACGTAAC
>JBDTSO010000427.1:0-2840 GCA_039931085.1 Acidobacteriota bacterium
AATAGCCGAGCATCACGTTTTGCCCGCGAGCGAGAACTTCGCCGACACCGTTTTCATCCGGCGCGTCAATTTTGACTTCCACGCCCGGCAGCGGTTTGCCGACGCTTCCGCGCAACAGTTTATTGCCCGGACGCGCAACCGTCAAAACAGGCGAGGATTCGGTTAAACCGTAACCTTCCAAAATGGTAAAACCCAAACCGTGCAAATCTTTCTGCACTTTTTCGCTCAACGCCGAACCGCCAGAAATCAGATAGCGCATTCGTCCGCCCATTCCTTCGTGAATCGGGAAAAAGACGATTGGACCCAAGTTAAACGGCGTATTGTCGCGTATCCAAGCGTTAAAATCAATCAGATTATCCGCCAAATCCGCAAACCAATCGCCGCGCTCGCGCATACGAGTTTTGATGCGCCGATGCAGCATTTCCCAAAGCGCGGGAACGCCGACCATTCCCGTAACGTGACCGTTTTCGATGGCGCGGGAAAGTTCTTCCGCCGAGAGTTCGTCTAAGTATGTAATCTGAGTTCCGTTGGAAAAAGGCGTTAGAAAACCCGCCGAAAATTCAAACGTATGGTGCATCGGCAAAACCGACAAAACGCCGTCGGTCGTGTCCATTTCCAAAACGCTCGACAACATCGAAATCATATTGACGAAATTTTTGTGCGAGAGCATCACGGCTTTTGGCGTGCCGGTTGTTCCGCTTGTAAAAATTAAACTCGCCACGGAATTCGACAGAATTTTCGGCGGAAGCAACGCGATGCGTTTCGCCTCTTTGATTTCGTCGCGCATCTCGAAAACTTCATCGAAGTTGAATACATTTAAATCGAGTTTCGCGGCTTTCAGACGCTCGGCTAAATCGGGATTTTCACTGAAAAGTTTCGGCGAAATCATTATCGCCGACGCTTCGCCCGCTTTGGCAAACGCGATTATTTCGTCAATCGAACTCGCCGGATCAATCGGAATCGCCGTCGCGCCGGTTTTCAAAATCGCAAAATACGAGGTTCCCCATTCGGGCATATTGTGCGAAAACAAAATCACGCGGTCGTTTTGTTTGATTCCCTTTTCGGCGAGAAATCCGGCGGCGCGTAAAGTTAATTCCCTAACATCTTCAAACGTATATTGTTCTTTTTTTCCGTTGCGCTCGATTTTCATCGCCACGCGCGTTGGAAATCTCTTAACTGACGTATCAAACAAATCCAAAAGGTCTTTATAGGTGTAAGAACGACGTTCGGCGATTTTCAAATCTTCTTCGAGCTGCGGCAAAACCCATTTTCGCATTCCCGGAAAATGCACTTTCAGCCAGTAATCATACCAATCCAATTTCTCTGGATACCACGGCAAAAGATTTTTCTCTTTTTCTTCGACCAGCGACATCAACGCCCGCAAATTATCGGCGCGATAAAGATATGCGTTGTCAACTATGAAAGGTTTGAACATCGCAAAAGCGTTCATCGTCTCCTGCGTCGTATTTTCAAATTTCTCGACCGATTTCTGCAAATCCGAAACGATATTTCCAAGTCGTCCGCCCGCCCAATTCGGTTTGGCTTTTTCCAATAAAGCATCGGCGCGTTTCGCCAATTTATTAAACATCGGCGCGGACGTTAATTCATACGTCCGCTGCTTGACCGGCGCGGCTTCGATCATCGCCGCGACATTGTTGATTAACTTATTTCCTGTTTCTTTTTCCTTATAATATTCGCGTTTGTAAAGACCGACGAGTCCGACCATCCGCTTCATATCGTTTGGGTTGACATCGCCCGAACACGCCTGAAAAACGAGCGGCGGATTGTCGTCAACAAGGGCGTTCATCGCCGCGCCGAGAATCGCGCCCGCGACCAAATCAACCGGAATAATATCCAAAATCAGCTTTTCATTAACCGGAAAAATCGGCTGTCCGCGCAGAGCAATCAAGAGCAAAGGCGCAGTCGTCGTAAAACCTTCATTCCAACCGGCAAACGGATATTGATTCGCCGATTCGACGACCGACGGGCGCAAAATCACTTTTACGATGTCGTCCTGCTGAGCAATAATCTGTTCGGCTAAGGACTTTGAATAAGTGTAAATATTCGTCCAGCCCCAATATTCCGCCCGTTCCGCGCCGAGTTCAGTCGTCCGTTCACGAATCCACATCTTGCGCTCGCGGAAAATCGCCGATTTGAGATCGGATTCATCATCCGGATCGCGTCCTTCCTCTTCAAAACGGTTTCTGGCTTGCTCACGAAACCTCGCAATCTGCACCGCGTCATCCGCTTCCTGTCTGGCTTGCTCCGAAAGACGCGCGCAGTCTTCAATCTCTTTATTAACGTCAAAAGTTGTCCCGACAAGTTCATTTTTGCGCGGAAAATAACCGACGACCGGCTCGTTTTCCCAAATCGCACCGCTCCGTTTCCCGGCAACAAAACAAGTCGAAACGTGAACCAGCGTCGGACGCTTCATCATCCGTGCCATCTGCAAAATGTTATTCGACCCGACGACATTCGTCCGCAAAGCCGATTCAAGCGGCGGATTAAACGTCACATTCCCCGCGCCGTTAATAATAATGTCAGTGTCCTGCATTATCGTCCGCACTTCCGTTTCCGACATTCCCAAAAACTCATTTCCGACATCGCCGTTGACGGGAACGACCTTTTCCCGAATAAAATCTTCAAACCCGTCGCCGTATTTTTCCCGCAGCGGATCAAACGTCGGACTCGTGACGATACTCGTCCAAAAACGAATTTCCGATTCCCGCGCATCACGGGCGCGAACCGTCGCATAAACTTTCCCGACATTCGGAAAATTATGCAGCAGCATCGAAAGCGTCACCTTGCCCACAAAGCCCGTGCCGCCGATAAAAAAGATA
>JBDTSO010000428.1:0-2832 GCA_039931085.1 Acidobacteriota bacterium
GAAGAAAATAAAAGTGGTTACGCTCATTTTTTCGAGCATCTGATGTTTCGCGGAAGCGAAAATTATCCGGCAGGGCGTTTTGATGAAATTATGAAAAAAGCGGGCGCATCTTCAAATGCTTACACTTCCGACGACAGAACCGTTTATCACGAAACATTCGCTAAAGAGGATTTGGACGAGATTCTGGGTTTGGAAGCAGACCGCTTTAAAAATCTGAAATTCTCGGAGGAACAATTCAAAACCGAAGCCGGTGCGGTTCTCGGCGAATACAACAAAAACAGCGCATCGCCGCTGTTTAAAATGTATGAAGTTTTGCGCGAAACAGCTTTTAATAAACATACTTACAGCCACACGACGATGGGTTATTTAAAAGATATTAAAGATTACCCAAACCAATACGAATACGCTTTGCAGTTTTTTAAACGCTTTTATCGTCCCGAAAATGTAACGATTGTCGTCGTCGGCGATATTAAAAATGAGGAAGTTCTGGCGAAGGTCAAAAAATATTACGGCGATTGGAAAGGCGTTGATTTTAAACAACAAATTCCCGTTGAACCGGCGCAAAAAGAAGCGCGAACAGCGCATATTGATTGGGATTCGCCGACGCTTCCATACATCGGTGTCGCGTATCGCGCTCCGGCTTTTTCCGAAACCGAAAAAGATGCAGCGGCACTCGATTTATTGAGCGCGATTGCTTTTGGTGAAAATTCCGATATTTATCAAAAACTCGTTTTGAACGAACAAAAAGCGGTTTTCGTCTCGCCCGATTTTGACAATCATCTCGACCCCGAACTTTTCACGGTTTTCGCGCAGGTCAAAGATGTCAAAGATTTGGATTACGTAAAAGACGAGATAATTAAAACATATAAAAAATACACGCAGGAAAAAATTCCGCAGAAACAGTTGAATCAAACCCGTTCGCGTTTGCGCTACGGTTTTTCGCTCGGAATGAACAGCAATGACGCGATAGCCGGAACGCTTGCACAATTTATCGCGCTGCGCCGTTCGCCCGACACGATTGACAAAATTTTCGCGCTTTACGATTCGATCACCCCGGAAGATATTCGCGCAATGGCGGATAAATATTTTAACGACAACAGCCAAACGGTTATAACTTTGACATCGAAAAAAGGAGGCGCGGAATAAAATGGAAAATAGAAAATGGAAAATAGAAAATGTTTTCTGGGTTTTGATGGTTTTTGCGCTTGCATTTCCGATTTTAGCTCAAAAGAAAACAGTGATTATGGAAAAAACAACAGACAACAAAAATGTCTTTCAGCCGAGCCAGTCGCCAATTGTTTCCTTTCGCATCCAGTTTCTGACGGGTGCGATTGACGATCCGAAAGGGAAGGAAGGTTTGACGAATTTGACGGCGGCGATGCTCGCAAACGGCGGTAGTAAAAAACTAACTTACGATGAAATTGTCGAACAGTTTTATCCGCTGGCAACAAGTTTCAGTTATCAAACCGATAAAGAAATGACAACTTTTATTGGTTCGACGCACGTTGATAATCTCGAAAAATATTACGGTTTAATCAGTCAAATGCTGCTCGATCCGGGATTTCGTGAAGAGGATTTTACGCGAATAAAGCAAGATGCGATAAATGCGCTAAAAGTCGGACTTCGGCAAAGTAATGACGAAGAACTCGGCAAAGAACGGCTTTACAATATAATTTACAAAAATCATCCGTATGAACATTACACGCTCGGCACAATCAGCAGTCTGGAAAATATGACTTTGCAGGATGTCAAAGATTTTTATGCGAAAAATTACACGCAGGCAAATGCGGTTCTGGGACTTTCCGGCGGTTTTGATACAGCATTTTCTAGAAAAATTGAGGCTGATTTTGCTAAATTGCCGAAAGGCGCAAAAACAGCGCGAAAAATTCTCGCGCCGAACCTCGAAGCCGGAATGAAAATTGACATCGTACAGCGCGAAACCCGCGCGACGGCGATTTCGCTCGGTTTTCCGATTGATGTCAATCGCGCCGACAAAGATTTTGCCGCACTTGCGCTGGTCGCTTCTTATTTCGGACAGCATCGCTCTTCAAACAGCTATCTTTACGGACAATTGCGCGAAAAGCGTGGTTTGAATTACGGCGATTATGCTTATGTAGAATATTTTCCGCGCGGAATGTTTCAGTTTGACCCCGATCAGAATTTAGCGCGTCAGCAGCAGATTTTTCAGATTTGGATTCGCCCCGTCGAACCGCAGAACGCGAATTTTGCACTGCGGGCGACGCTTTACGAATTCGATAAACTCGTTAAAAACGGAATGACTAAACAAACTTTTGAAGCGACGCGCGATTTTCTGACGAAATATGTCAATATTTTAACGCAGACGAAAGATGCCGAACTCGGTTACGCGCTCGATTCAAAGTTTTACGGAATTCCGAATTACAACGAATATATGAAGGCGCAACTCGCAAAATTAACTTTGGAAGATGTGAACAATGCGATCAAAAAACATCTTTCGACCGACAAAATGCGCGTCGTGATGATTACCAAAGATGCTAAAGAATTGCGTGACGAAATCGTCAATAACAAACTGGCGACAATTTCCTACGCGGCGGAAAAACCGCAGGAAATCTTGAGCGAAGATCAAATAATTAAAAAATATCCGATCAATGTAAAGGCTGAAAATGTCACAATCACGCCGGTCGAACAGATTTTTCAATAGATTTTTGGTAAATTCGCGTGAAAAAAAACGGCAGTGAACTTATCGAAGTTCACTGCCAAATTTATGCTTGGAGAACATAAACAAAGTTATCAGAAACTTTTTCTAAACAGATACGAAGCGCGGATAAAAAATGTGCGGCTGTTGCGCTCGAA
>JBDTSO010000429.1:0-2823 GCA_039931085.1 Acidobacteriota bacterium
AAAAATTCTCCTACGACACTCATACGGATTGGGAACTAAGCCGACTGTTGGGCGTTCTGGACGAGCAGACAAAGGATAAAAAAATTCAAAAAGATGCGGAAAAACTGCGCGAAATCAAACAGTTAGCCGCAGCTTGCGCCGAAGTTCTACAAGCCAAAACCGAATCTGCCGAAGTATTTATCCAGCTTGCGACTCGTATAATCGGACGAAATGATTTTGATAAACTCGACGCTCTTGCCGACGTGCTTTTAAAACGCTTTTCGGCAAGTGAAATCGCGGAAATTATTCGTCAAACCGACTCAGCCCACATTCGAGCGATTGGATTTGAATCGCTCGCACTCGTGCCGGTCGCGTCAATTTTTCCGTTGCTTCAAGACCCGATTTATCACGAAATAGCGCACGTCGCGCTCGAACAACAAGCCTTTGAATTTGACAATGTTGAAGCTCAAAATCTTTTGGAACAGTTAGATTTTGATGAAATGAACGGCGATTAGTTAGAAGTTAGTAAGGTTTAAATTTACTGTCAATCACTTATAAGTTTTCCTGAAAGCCAAAACTGTCCGCTGACGATTCCGCCGATTTTCGGTTCATTTGGAACTAATTTAACATCCGTGACGACATCAATTTCACCGCCCAAAGTATCAATTAAAAACCGATAAAATTTTTCGCCCGAAAGTTCGTTGGTTTTTAGTTCAAACTCTACTATTTCGCCGGAAATGATACTGATTGGACGCGCCGATTCAACCGGAATCAAACTATCTGTAGTTAAAAAAAGTCCGCTGGAAAAAAACGATTTTGCCGACATTTGGGTTTCGGCATCTTGTCCGTAATAAAAGGCGGCTTCGTTGTTGAAAACCTTGAAATCATTAGAGGCAAAAGCGGTTAATTGAATTTCTTGAATGAGTGGAAAATCTAAACCGTCATTCAAACGAAACTCCGGCACGTCAAAAACGAACTGATATTCGCCTGATTCCGCTGTTTCATCCAATGGATTTGCCCAAGCCTGAAAACCGCCGTCAAGTTCTGACGAATCACGTTCGATCAATTTTATCAAACCGACTTTTATTCTACTTTTGCCGGCAAAATGCGGGTTGAAACCGATAAGTTCCTGCTCGACATTGCCTTGCAGATAAATTTCTGCGCCGGAAGAATCGGAAAATCGCAGATAAAAACCTCTCGGACATCTGATTGATTCGACATATTTGATTGTTTCGGTAATCAGAACATTTACGTCCTGCTCATTCTGCACGGGAAAACCGATGTCTGACAAATTGCTCATAATTGGCGAACTTTTGGCGTATGCGAAAAGTTCACATTTACGCGCTTTAGTTTTGAAACTAAATTATCTGTAATTTCCCGCGCCTTGATACATATTCGGTTGCGGCGGATTGTAAGTTTGATTAAGCGGCGGAAAAACTTTGCGATAGGCAACTAAAACACCGGCAAACATTATCGGCAACACAAAATAAACACCGATTGCCAACGCCATATAACCGACTATTCCCATCACGAATTCGAGCAGAATAATGCCGATCACGCCGGAAAGATTTGCCCAAACTGCTTTCGCGCTCAACTTGAAAGCATCAAGACCGTTTAGATTGCGGTCAACGATAAGCGGATAGGCAAACATTATGAGCGCGTGCAGACAACTCAAAATGACCGCGACTACGATGCCTTCAATAAACAAGCCGGCGAATGCTCCGAAAACAACCGCACCATCGCCGTTTGAAGCCGCCATTGCAAAAAATACAGCAATCATTGAGCCGTAGAGAAAAACTACGGCGATTATTGACGGAACGATCACGATCAGGCTTGTAACAAGTCCGGGAACAAAATAGTTAAAACCTTTGAAAAGATCGCCAAACTCGAATCTTTGCCTGTCCATTTTCTGCAGCATAACAAAATAAATGCCGCAAAACATCGCGCCGATACCGATTCCGAAAGGAATAATACTGCCGACTATTATTCCGACAAATGTAATGCCTAAAAAAAGCCAGTAATCATCTTTAATCAATTCCCAGCCTTCTTTCATACACTCGACGGGGCGAATCACGCCCGTTTGAAACTCATTCGTTAACATAGTTCACCTCATTTTGGTTGATTAGAATAAATTTGCTCAAAATAATCCTTAACCATTCTATCACTAGAAAATTGCGGTGTCAGCGTCGCCAGAGCATTTTTCATACGCCGAATCCATTCGCTTTTTAAGCCGTTTTCATCTGCTTGATAATAGGCTGAAATGACTTCCGTTTCCAAAACATTATAGAGTGATTCGGCATCATTTGCATCAATTTTTGTCTCATCGGTTTCTTCTTTGTCGTCTAAAACACCGATTGAAAAACCGTTGTCGCCGTTATCTCCTTCGATCCACCAACCGTCGAGAATCGAAAGATTGAGTCCGCCGTTCATCGCCACTTTTTGACCGCTCGTGCCGGACGCTTCGAGCGGACGACGCGGCACATTGAGCCAAACGTCAACGCCCTGAACGAGATAACGGGCAACTTCCTGATCGTAATCTTCGATAAAAACGGCGCGACGTTGCCAATCAGAGTTTTCCAAACTCATCAGATTTTGCAGCAACGCTTTTGCGTTGCGGTCTTGCGGATGGGCTTTTCCGGCAAAAACAAACTGCACCGGTTTTTCGCTGTCGTTTATCATCCGCAAAAGTCTGTCCATATCGGATAAAAGCAGATTCCAACGCTTATATGCGGCAACACGCCGCGCAAATCCGATGGTCAAAACATCGGCGTTAAAAAGTTTGTTGGTGTTATCGTGTTCGTTGATCGTGTCGTGCAAACCAGTTTCCTTCGAGTAAGTTTTTTG
>JBDTSO010000430.1:0-2811 GCA_039931085.1 Acidobacteriota bacterium
GTTCAAGTTAATGACGTTCAACCGCCCGCTACCGCAGACGGTTCTGACTTGGCGAAACGGATCACTTTATTTTATCTTATTTACTAATACTAAAATTATTTTAGAAATCCGAAAAGAGATTTGAAGACATTTTTTTCGCAGTGCGTTTTCTAATCGCTTCCAAATTATCGTCAATCAAAAGTTCACTGTTTTCGTAAACGGTTCGCAATTGTGAATTTTCAGCCGCAAGCGTTTCGGCATCTTCGATTTTGACGGTTTCGTATGTGCCGTTTTCGTCTTTTATCAAATCGAGCCTGCCGCGTTTACTGTTTTTACCGCTGTCGGTGATCGGCTGTTTGTAAACGTCGCGCAGTTCGCCGCCGGTGATGATTGCCGAACATTTGTAGGCGAAACGCAGTGTGTCGCGGTTGATTTTTTGCAGCAGCGAACCGCCGATGCCGAACGCGATGTTCGAGGCGGAGAAATTTTCATCTTTCAGCCGCTGCAAAATCGCCTTGATTGATTCCTGATTCACGCCGTCGCCCTGAATGACGCGGACGTTTTTCAAAACTTTGTAACCTTTTGAATTTACGTCGTAACCGAATTTCTCGCTTAAAATCTGCGTAATTTTCGACACGACTTCAATCGGCTCGCCGGAATCGGGACGAATCACAATCGTCGCGCCCGAATCAACGACTTCCTGTTTAAGCTGCTCGCCCCAAATTTTCTCGACTGCGTTGTAAATATTCCAAGAATCGGAGACGACGGCGACGGTCGCCCCCGGTTTTGCAAAATGTTCGAGCATATTGTGATAGGCGGCGATTTCATTGTCGCGTCCCCACGACGTAATCGTCGAATGTTCCGCCGCCGGAATCGAAAAACCCGCCATCGCCGCGTGATAAAATTCGCGGTGCAAAAGCAGTGCCGCCATCGTATCGCTCCCAAGAAAATTAACGAGATGCGCCGCGCCGCCAATCGCCGCCGTTTCCTGCGAAGACACGCCGCGCGAACCGAAATCGTGAACTTTAAAGGCGATTTCAGCGTCGGCATCGTCCGCCGTTTCCTGCAAAAAACGATAAACATCGCGTTTGATATAAAACGATTGCGTCGCCACCGTAATCGGGTACCAAATTCTCATCAACTGCGATTCAAACCAACTGCCGAGCCACGCAAATTCCTCGTCCGTCGTCTCGACTGTCATCAAAACATTATGCAGCGGCACGACCGTTCCTTCCGCGACGGCGCGAATCCGCAGCGGCAATTTGCCGTTGTGTTTTTTAATCAAGTTCGTCCAGCCGTCATAATTAAACGGCAAACCGTGTTTCGTGATAACTTCCCGCGCTTCTTCGACCATTTCCTGCGTAAAAGGCGCGAGAAAATAATTTTTCAGCAAATACTGCAAACCGAAAAAAACGGTTTCCGTATAATCTCGCTCCGAACCGCGCGATTCGAGATAAAAAAACGCCCGCGTCGTATTCGGCGGATATTGCAAAAAATGCGATGCCTTATAACTGTCTGTGTCAATTATTCTGTTAATTTCAAACATTTTATTCTCCTAATTTTCGGCTCTCTACCCGAAAGCCTAATTTGATTTTGGATTTTAGATTTTGGATTTTTATTTTCCGTTTTCCGTTTTCCGTTTTTCATTCGTTAAGTTCCTTTTCAATTTCCGCAATCGTCGGCAGACTGCCTTTCAGATTTTCGGGAAGTGCCTCGGCTAATTGCATTTCCGACACGCCGATTGGACTGTTGATGTTTTGCAGAGCATACTCGGCAACGAGTTTGTTTTTCGTTTTGCACAAAATCATTCCGATAGTAGGCGCGTCCGTTTCGTGTTTCAGAGTTTTGTCGGTTGCCGTCAGATAAAAACTCATTTTTCCCGCATCTTCGGGTTTGAATTCGCGCATTTTCAAATCAACTACGACAAAAGCGCTGAGTTTTAAATGATAAAAAAGCAGATCAATATAAAAATCCTGTTCGCCGACTTCGAGATGATATTGACTGCCGACAAACGCGAAACCGACACCGAGTTCGATTAAAAATTTACGAAGATTATTGAGCAACGCACCTTCCAAATCGCGCTCAACCGCTTCGTCGTGCAGCGTCAGAAAATCGAAATTATACGGGTCTTTCAAAAGCTGTGTCGCCAAATCTGACTGCGCGGGCGGCAAAGTTCTTTCGAAATTCGTCACGGCTTTGCCTTGCCGTTCAAAAAGTTTGCTTTCGATTTGCATCACCAAAATATTGCGACTCCAGCCGTTTTCGATTGTTTTAGCAATGTAAAATTCGCGCTCTTTCGCATCTTTTACTTTGTCTAAAATACGAACATTGTGTCCCAAGGAATTTGTCCAACAAGCTGTTGGACAAATTGTTCGTCTTCGTAAGTTTCTGCAAACAAACGCATATATGTAAGATTAGCGCGTGAAAGCCCTTTCATCTGCGGAAATTCCGAACGCAAATCTTTTGACAATTGTTCGATTACCTTCGCGCCCCAACCTTGCGCGTTTTGACGTTCTAAAATCTCGCGCCCGATTTGCCAGTAAAGCAAAACGAGTTCACGATTAACCGCCAACGCCGCTTTGATTTGCGCCTGCTGAATCCGCGTTTTTAAGGATTGCAAAAAATCGCCGTATTCCTTATTCAAACTTAAAATTTCTTCGCTCATAATTTTACTTTGTAATTGTGCAGCAACCTGTTGCATAAATTATAAACCCAAAAAATAGCGAATTATCGAAAGATGATCCTCAAAAAATTCATCTTCCTTTTCGCCCAACGCCGACAGCGGCAGCCAGAAGGCTTTCGCCGCATCGTCGCCGCCTTTGACGCGCGGCA
>JBDTSO010000431.1:0-2806 GCA_039931085.1 Acidobacteriota bacterium
CCGAGTTCGATTTTCGGCGCTTAATAGACCAGAAAATCGCCCGCTTTCATCTTTTTGAGCGGCGCAAGTTTGCCGTGATTCAACATCGCCACGCCGTCTTTAACGCCGCGCAGAACGTGGTTTTTCGAGGCTACTCCAATCCAATATTTTGTTTCAGCCATTGTTTTTCTGCACCGCGCTAATAGGCAGATATTTTTCGATCAATTCCCGCGCATCCAAGTCGGTAAAATTTTCTCGCGCTTCGACGACCGAATCAAGTTTCAAAATCTCTTCAATCGAATTAACCGTCGCAATGCCGATTGATTTCATTCCTGCGCGATGTGCCGCTTCAAAACCGCTGACGGCATCTTCAAAGACGAGACAATGTTGTGGTTCAACGCCGAGTTTTTCCGCCGATTTCAAAAAAATTTCAGGATCCGGCTTACCGTTTGTAATTTCGTCAGCTGTCGTAATCGCATCGAAAAACTTCCGCAAATCCAAACCGTCGAGAATAAATTCCATATTCGCGGCTGGTGCGGCAGTCGCCACCGCCATTTTGATTCCGGCTCTTTGCGAAACTTCCAAAAACTCGATTACGCCTTCGACAGTTTTTCGGTGCGGCAAAAAAAGTTCGCGGTAAAGCGACTCTTTTCGATCACCAAGTTCTGCAATTCTATCATCAGAAATCTCGCCGAAAACCGTCGGTAGAATTTCTCTGTTAGTTTTTCCGGCAGTTTTAACGAGAAAATCGTGTGCGTTCATTTCGATGCCGTTTTCCTCCAACATTTTCCCCCACGCCTCAGTGTGAAAATACATATTGTCAACTAATGTGCCGTCCATATCGAAAATGAACGCCCGATTTTCAAAATATTTCATTTAACTTTTCTTTTTGGCAATGTATAAAGTCTTTTCAATAAGCGCGTGAACTTTACCGTTTTTATCTGTAAGTTTCACAGTATAAATTCTATCAACCGATTTCTGCGTTTCGAGCAATAATTTAATTTCGTACAATTCTTTCTGCGTCAACAAAAAATCCGCAAACAGCGTTTCTTTTCCCGGACGCTTAAAACGAATGCTTGCGGCTTTATCCCAAACAATAAAATCCTTACCGAGATTTTTGATCAACATCAGCATATAAATCGGATCAATTCCGGCATACATACTGCCGCCGTAAATCGTTCCGACATAGTTTCTCGTGCGCCAACTCAAAGGAATTTTTACGCGGATTTTGCGGTAATCATCCGAAATATAAACAACTCGCGCGCCCGTGCCGCGATAGGCGGGAAATAAATTGAATTTCAGCCGATCAAACCTTGTCGCAAAACTCTCAGGCATAATTTATTACAAATTATCGGATCAAAGGAATCAAATAAATCGTCGTGCCGAGCAACGCGACAAAAAGAACCGCTTTTGAACGAATGTGTTTTAAATCAAAGAAAATTACTTGTTCAATCGCCCGAAAAACTCCGAAAAGCACGATTCCGACCAACATTGATTTTCCCAAACCCGTTGTTAAAAGTTCATCGGTGTGAAAAATGGAAATATACGCAAAAATCAGGAAGACAAGCATTAGACACAAATTCAGAACCTGCATTACAGCCTTGTTCACAGGAGTTAAAGAACTCAAATCGCGCTTCCAATCAAACAATTTCCAAAAGAAGAGATGAAAAACAAAAAACGCCAGCCAAAGAAAACCGCCGATTATAATAAGCGTTTTCATTGCGGAAAACCTTCTGTTTTCATCACTCTTTCGGCTTGACGAAAATGCCGCTTTGCGTGTTCGACACCGATTTCAAATGCCGTTTCGAGTTTGTAGGTCATCAATTTCAGAAACGGCGACGTTACCACCGTTTTCTGCCAATCCACGTTTTTCAGCGTCTTGATTGTTTCGACGATTTCAGTCTGTTGTTGGATAAATTGTTCGATAATATCCGCCGAAATATCGCTCGGCGGAACTATCGCTTTGCTCGGTGCTTTGAATTTCTTCGCGTCGTTTTTCAGAGATTTAAGCAGAAAATTACCAAAAAATGTGGTGAACGGCGAATAACTTTCCAAAAACGTATGCTTTTTTGAACCCGCTTTCAGCTTTTCAACTTGCGGATTAAATGCTTCATTCGACTTGATTAAATGATCAAAGCATTGCCCGACGCTCCAACTTTCCGCGCTCGGTTTCCAGTTAATCTGTTCGGCATTTAAATTTCCAAAAGTTTTCTGTGTCGCATTGGAAACTTCTTCAAATTCGGATACGAACTTTGAAATTTCATTACTCATAACAAAAATCCTCCTGCAAAATTGTTTAGCGTCCCGTAAAATTGCCGTCGCGCCGTTCGATAAACGATTGAATTCCCTCTTGTGCGTCTTCTGATTTGAAGAGTTTCAAAACCTGCGGCATCAAATCTTTTGCCGCCGCGTCAAATCCTTCGAGCTGTACTTTTCGTGCTGATTTAATCGTTGCCTGAACTCCAAGCGGTGCTTGTGCAGAAATTTTTTCGGCAATTTCGATAGCCTTATCAAGTTGTTTGCCGTGTTCGACAACTTCCTGCACAAGCCCGATTCTTAACGCTTCCGCCGCATCAAATTCGTCGCCCGTCAAAAGCCAGCGCATCGCATTTCCCCAACCGGCACTTTCGGGAAAACGAATCGTCGCACCGCCAAACGGAAAAATACCACGCTTGATTTCGATTTGTGCAAACGTCGCCTTTTCCGACGCGATACGAACATCGGTTGCCAATAAAAGTTCGATTCCGACGGTCAGACATTTGCCTTGCACAGCGGCAACAAGCGGTTTCGTTCGCGTTCGCGTTCCGTATAAATTCAACGGATCAAT
>JBDTSO010000432.1:0-2804 GCA_039931085.1 Acidobacteriota bacterium
ATCACCCATTTTAGCAATGGTTAAAATGGCGGAAATTTCTTCTCGCAGTTGTTCAATTAGCGATGTAACATTTTGTCCGATCTTGAAAAGAACTAATTTTCGCGTTCGCGTGTGCTTTAATATCCAACTTGTTTTGCGGATTGAATTTGCGCCCGCTTCGCCCCAAAAAAGAAATTCACCGACGGCGTTTCGGGCAATCAAATCCGGTTTGTAGCGCAACCCGACTTTTATTTCAATTTCCAGCGTCGGAAATTCTCTGACAAACATCGCGTAGCCGAGTGCTTTCATCAAAATATGCTCGTAAGATTCGCCGCTGCGTTGCCACAACCGAACTCTGTTTCCAGCCAAATTAAAATCGTGAAGCATCACTTTTAATGGTAAATTGTCAACGGCGATTTAGTAAATAACGGGTGATATGTTTTTGCTTAACAATTATGACGAAAATTTGATACTATGATGTTTGTCGAAAATTCTTCGACACTGAGAATTAATTCAAATCTTTGCGCGATTTGCTTCCGAAATGTCTTCCCAAAACAATCTCGAAATAAACGGAAATCTGAGCGAGCATCCGCTTGCCGAATTGTCGGTCGAAGTTCAGCAAGCCAAACTGAGCGGTTCGCTCCGTTTGGTTAACGGCGGACAAAAAATCATCGTCTATTTTGACGCGGGCGATGTTGTTTTTGCCGTTTCAAATTCGCGCCAACATCGGCTTTATGAACTGCTTTTGCGCGAAAAAATAGTTACTAAGCAACAACTTCTCAGCATTCCCGATTTTACAGACGATCTGGCTTTGAGCAGAAATTTGATTACAAGTAAGTTGCTCGCAAAAACGGATATTAATGCGCTCTTTCGCCGTCAAATCGAAGAGATTTTGCAGACGGTTTTTGATTGGCAAGAAGGCACGTGGATTTTTAGTCCGCACATTCGAGTTAAAGATTATATTCAATTTAAGATTGACCTGCCGCAACTGCTTATTAAATACGCCCGAAAGTTGTCGGCGGCGACGGTTGTTTGCCGATTTAAGAGTCTTAAAGAAACATTCGTCGTAAAATCAACGATGCCTGCCGGAATTAATCTGCTTCCGCCGGAAGCGTTTGTCTTTTCGAGATTTGAACATTCCTTGATGACTATTGAAAGAGTTTCGGCGGTTAGCGGAATGGCGGAAGATGAAACGCTGAAAATACTTTATATGCTGTGGTTTGGTGGTTTTCTGATTCGGCAAGATTGGAATTCAGCGTTTACTAAGCAAACTATTTCCGCGATCTTGGCGGCTAATTTTACTCTCAAAAAAGTTGAGAAAACTCCGGCAGTTCACATACATAATCTACCGGCGGTGCAAACTGAAACTGAAGAAACACCGATATTGGAAATTGATGAACCTGTGCCGTCTGACGGGAAACTTTCGTTGGAAGATTATCTTCATCGCATCGAAAACGCGAACAATCATTATGAAACTCTGGACATCACATTAGAAGCGGACGCAGCGAAAATCAAACAGGCTTATTTTGCTTTGGCAAAACAGTTTCACCCCGATCTTTTTTACAAAAAAACCGACGCAAAAACATTTCAACAAATCCAAAGTGCCTTTACATCATTTGCACACGCTTATGAAACGCTGAGGAATGAATCCTCGCGCGAAGTTTATGATTATCGAATGCGGAAAGAATTGGCTGAAATGGCACTATTGGAAGAAACCGGAGTTTCGCCGGAAGAGACAAACTTACAAAAACAAACCGATCAAGCCGCCGATAACTTTAAGCAGGGCTTTGATCTTTTAATGGCTCAGCACAACGAAGCCGCGATTCCATTTTTAGCGCGTGCCGTGCATTTTGCTCCCGATAATGCCCGTTATCACGCTTATCACGGCAAAGTTCTCTCGTATGACAAAGCCCAACGCCACAAAGCCGAATCCGAACTGCAAACCGCTATCAAACTCGACGGTGAAAATGTAGATTACCGCATTATGTTAGCCGAGTTTTTCATCCAGATCGGGTTTATCAAACGCGCTGAAGGCGAACTCAACCGTCTTTTAGCGATTTTCCCGAATAATAAAGAAGCGCAAGTTTTACTCGACAGTTTGGCAAAAAGTTAATAAAGTAAAAAGTAAATTAAAAAGGCAAAGGTAAAAGTAAAGAATTGGAAAATTTATCTGTTACACAAGAAGATTTTGACGGGAAAATCTTGAAAATAGCTACCGGCGTGGACGAATTTGAAGGTTACGCGCACAGCCACGCGCCGCGCATTGCGGTGCTTGCCGATGCGTTGGCGCAGAAGTTCAATCTCGCGTCGCACGACCGTTCATCATTACGGCAAGCGGCGATGGTTCACGATCTCGGCGAACTCGTGATGAATCGTGATTACATCAAAAGCAGTCGGATGTTGCGCGAAGACGAGCGCGTTGATATGCAGCGGCATCCGGTTATTGGCGAACAGGAAGCGGCAAAACGCGGACTGAATCGCGCCGTGCAGTTGCTTGTTCGCTGGCATCACGAATGGTGGAACGGCACGGGTTATCCTGATGCGTTGGAGCGCGAACAGATTCCGCTTGCCGCCCGCATTTTGCGCGTCGCCGACACTTACGCCGCCTTGACCGATGCGCGTCCGTATAGCGTTCCAATCTCCGCCGCCGAAGCCAAACGCTATTTAACCGAATGGTCAGCTATCGAATTCGATCCGAAAGTCGTCAAAATGTTTCTTTCGCTCGAAGGTTTGCCGGAGCTTTTAATAGTGAAAAACTAAAAGTGAATGAATTATCTTACGCTTTTCACTTTTCACTTTTAGTTTTTCACTAAAAAATCTATGTT
>JBDTSO010000433.1:0-2803 GCA_039931085.1 Acidobacteriota bacterium
CGCACACCCGAACAAGCCAGAATGCCGCTGCTGACATCGCAGAAACTTTTGCGTCTCGGTTTGGATCACGTTCTGCTTTGCCACTATGCCGAATCGCGTCCCGAATGGAAGAAATATCTGTTTATGGATGAAACGGATGACGAGCAAATACGCCTTGCAGCTTAAATCAGAAAGAAATTTAACCACAGACACGGATTTACTCAGATAAAAGCAAGATAAAACAATTTTTTATCTTCAAAATCTGCGTTTGTCTGTGCAAATCTGTGGCTAAATTTCTTTTTTCGACTTTTAATGATCCCTATAACTACCTGTCTAAAATTTACTTTTTCCGCAACTCTATCTATACTTCACTAAATAATAGGAAGATTTGAAATAAACAATGAAATTAAATAGTAGTAAAAATGTTGTTGCCGCCGGATTAGTAATAATTTCGGCATTTTTGAGTTTTGCGTGTCAGAAACAGTCGGCGGAGAAAAGCGCGACTCCGGCGGAAACGGTCAAAGCGGAAACGCCGACTGAAGCCTACGGAATGCTGTATGCCGCCGTCAAAGCGAAGGATAAAGATAAAATCAGACAGTTAGTGTCAAAAAGTTCGATGGGTTTGGCTGAATTTTCCGCCGCCCAGCAAAAAATAGATGTTGATAAGTTTCTCGAAAACGGAATTACTGCGACGACTTTTTCACCGACGCTGCCGCAAATTCGGGACGAACGAATAAAAGATAATTTCGGCGCCTTGGAAGTTTACAATTCAAAAGATAATCATTGGGAAGATTTGCCTTTTGTTTTGGAAGACGGCGGCTGGAAACTCGCTGTCGGTGATATTTTTCAGAATACTTATAAATCGCCGGGCAAAGGACAGGCGGAACTCGAACGCGAGGCTTCGGGAAATAATATGATGATGACACCGAATTCTAACTCTGCAAACATCAACAAGATGAACCAACCGCCGCTGGTCAATAAGCCGAAAAAATGATTGACGCAAAGCAGATTGAGGAAATCTTGATCCAATACAGGAAACACGGCTGGAAATTAAGCCGTGTTTTGCTTTCTGCGCCGACAAAGAAAATGTTGTCGGCTTCGTTTGACAAACTTTTCGGTAATGCGGAAATAATTACGTCCGATATAGATGCGGCGTGGTTTTTTCGCGCGTCGGACAAAGGCGGCGAAGCGTGGGAACTGCGTCGTTTAAGCGACGTGCCGTTCGCGCTGTTTGAAATGTTTGATGATGAAGACGACGAGGACATTCGGGAAGAAACCCGACAAGAGATGCAAACGCGGATGAGAAAATAGGCATCGAAGATGATCAATCGAAAATTTGCCGTTAGTTTTTGATTTACAAAGTTTTGCATTTGATGCAAACTGTTTTTTATTTTTCTATAAAGATGACAATTAAAGATTTAGGTGCGCGAGTCAACAGCGTTTGGGAAGGTTTGCGCCCGATGACAAAAAAAATGCTGGTCGGTGTTTGGCAGGCGAATGGTGGAAATATGCCGCCCGCGACGATACAAAAATTTTCCTACGACGCTCACGCCGATTGGGAACTCAGCCGTCTGCTGTCCGCTTTGGATGAACAGACAAAAGACGCGGAAGCCAAGAAAAATGCGGAAAAATTGAGTGAAATAAATAAATTGGCGGAAACCTGTTCGGCGGTTTTGCAGGCTCAAACTGAATCAGCCGAAGTTTTTATACAACTTGCCGAACGTATTTTGCTGCTCAATGACTTCAACAAATTTGACGCTTTGGCAGATGTTTTGGCTAAACGCTTTTCAGCCGCTGAAATTGCGGAAATTATCAGACAAACAGATCGAGCGCAAATTCGCGCCGTCGCTTTTGAAACTCTGGCGATGATGTCTGTTTCTAAAATTTTGCCGCTGCTCGACGATCCGATTTATCACGAAATCGCACACATTGTGCTTGAACAGCAAGCCTTCGAATTTGAAAATCAGGACGCGCAGATTATTTTGGATCAGTTGGAGTTTGGCGAAACGGATGATTTTTAATGTTGTCAATCGTTAATCGTCAATCGTAAATTGTGAAAAAAACAGGTGCGTTCACAGCAAATTAAGTATTTTTAAATTCTGATTCATTTCAAGAAAATTCCGCCAATTATCGTTTTATGAAAGAAGTTACAATCGTTTGCGACGGTTCGAGTCTCGGCAACGGCAAGGGCGCAACGCGGGCGGCGGCGGTTGCCGTGCTCGGTTATCGCGGTTATTGGCGGGCGTTCGGGGAGTATCTCGGCAATGCAACGAACCAACAGGCGGAAATCGCGGCGGCGTGGATCGGGCTGAAAAGTTTAAGCGAACCATGCAAAGTCAGACTTTTAAGCGATTCGCGCTATGTTGTGCAGACGATGACTGGAAATTTTCGCAAAAAAACTAATCTCGATTGGTGGGAAAAACTGGAAAATTCCGCCAGAAAACACGATATAAAATGGGAATGGGTCAAAGGACACGCCGGACACGAAGTTCAGGAAGTTGCCGACAAAATGGCGCGTCGAATGGCAGAATTAGGTAAAGTTGATGAGGCAATTTTGGACGAAGCAGTTGCGGAAATTGGAGTTATAGAAATTTAAGAATGGAAAACGGAAAACGGAAAATTAAAACTGAAAACCGGAGAAAATATTTTCTGTTTTCCATTTTCCGTTTTTTTATATCTTCTTGCGCGGCGTTGTTAATTTTCTTCGGGCATTGGACATTGGACATTGGACATTGGACTCAAAAAGTTTCCGCACAAAAAAGAAACGCGCTCGGCTGGGTTTGGCAAAATCCGCTGCCGCAGGGCAATCCGCTGTATGCGATTC
>JBDTSO010000434.1:0-2790 GCA_039931085.1 Acidobacteriota bacterium
AAAATCCGCCTGAAAGCGCGAACTACTTTCGGCGCGAACCAGATGAAGAAAATTACGAACAATAGTAGAACAACCGCAATTAAAACGGGAGCAAAAACGGCTAAAAACGTGCCGACAAAAGCGATGATGTCTTCGACAATTGATAAAACCCAATTGGAAATAGGTTCGGGTGAAAGATTTGCCGTCGCACGAACCGCTGCCTTTGTGCCGTGTGAAGAAAGCGCGAGTCCGCCGCCGAGCAAAGTCGCAATCGTCATCACCGAAGCGTCGGTTTGCGTTGTCGCCGCGTAAGCCATTAACGCGCCAGCCGGAACGCGGATGAATGTGTGAACGACATCCCAAACCGAATCAACGTACGGGATTTTGTCGGCAAAAAACTCGATTCCATAAAGAAATCCGCCAATTCCGATAATCCACCAATTATCGAGAACATCCAAACCACCGGGCAAATGAGTCAAATTAAATTTCTGCAATAAACCCAAAACAGTGACGGTCGCATAAAGATTAATGCCCGAAGTCCAAGCCGTGCCGAGTGCCAAACTCAATGTCGAAAACCATTCCATCGCATTTCCTCCGTTTTTTTCAAAACAAATTACCAAATAAATCAACGAGAACCAAGCGTGTAAAGTTGCGTGTCGGCGTGATATGTTTTCCAGTCAAACCAGTAATCCTTCAAAACATTGATTTTGTTTAATTGTTTGCCGGCAAGTTCACCGCTGACAGCTTTGCCCGAAAAATCCCAAATGCTTCCCGTTTCCGCGTCAATAATTTCAGATGAATCAGGCTTCATCAAAAATTCCAGAGTGTTTCCTTCAATTTGCCGTTCAAAAGCGCGAACTGATTTTTTATCTGCGGCGAGAAGAATAACGATATTTTTGCCTCCAACCGAATCAATGATCGGACTTTGTTTTTCGAGCGCGGAAAACGGGTAAGCCTTTGTTTTTCCATTTATTTCCAAGCCCAAAACCAAAGTTCGCGGCTCTAGTGTTTTGTCTAGTTCGGTCGAAATACTGACGGGCATTTTCGCAACGTCGTTTTCCCAATCCGCCGATTCGAGTTTTTCGCCGTCGGGACGCAAAACTCGTCCGTTCGGATTTTCTCGCTTGAAAACGCCGAAGGAAATTTCGTCCATTGCGACGTTTTCGAGTTTTTGTCCCTTCAGTTTTCCCTGAATCGCTTCGCCCGAAATCTGTTGCCACCACGAACCCGTTTCTTCGTCGCGCATTATAAAATTCTGATTATTGATTCCGGCGAGATGAAATTTCAGTTGTCGCCCGTTCACGACGGACTGCCACACAATTCCCGTGTGGCACAGCGTTCAGTAAGTCGCCGTGATCGGCGTTCCGCCCACAACATCCAGCGCGATATGATGATAAGCCATTTGCCGAACCGGAAACGCAACCGCGTCGCCGTTAATTTTAACGGCTAAAACCATATCGTCATCCGCCACGAAATCGGTTTCGCCGACATTGGCAAACTTCGTGTTTTCCAACGGATTAAACATCCATTCAAAATGATTCTGCTGCGAAAACCAAGTGAAAACGAAAATGATAATAAGCGGAACGATCAAAGCGATTTTGCTAATCAAACGCTTTGAATTTTTCCAGATAAAAACAACTAAAGCGATTGCCGCAAGCGCAAAAATAATCGTCAAAATCGGCGACCAGTTTTTCAAAAAATACGAAATCTCGAGCTGTTTCTCCGTTTGAGCCGAAAAAGGTTTGATAAACCAAACAGGCGTAAAAATAATGACAAAAGTTATTGCCGTGATTAAAATCAAAAGAAGCCACGCAGTTTTGTTTCCGAATTTCTCAAACATATTTTACGACTCTTCCTCTTCTTCTGTTCCGTCACGCTTGATGCCGAATTTTTCGAGACGATATTGCAAAGTTCGGAAAGTTAAACCGAGCATTTTCGCCGATTTCGTGATGTTATTGTCGGTGCGTTCCATCGCCTGCATTATCAAACTGCGTTCGACATCTTCAAAATTTACGCCTTCAGCGGGAAGTTTGAAAAGCTCATCGGCGGAAGCGGGTTTTGATTCGAGCGTCATTTCCGGCGGCAAATCTTCGACGGTAATCGTGTCGTTTTCGCATAACAGCGTGGCGCGTTCGATTGCCGATTCGAGTTGGCGGACGTTTCCCGGATAAGCGTAATTTTCCAGCAGACGTTTGGCTTCGGTATTGATTTTTATGTCGCGTTTCGTGTCGCGTGTGTGTTTTTTCAAGAAATATTCCATCAAAACAGGAATATCCGAACGCCGCTCACGAAGCGCGGGAAGTTCAAGGCTCAACACATTTAACCGATAATATAAATCTTCGCGGAAACGTCCTTCCTGCGACATTTTCAGCAAATCGCGGTTGGTCGCGGCGACGACGCGCACGTCAACGTTTAATTCCTTCGTGCCGCCGACGCGCCGAATTTGTTTTTCCTGCAAAGCGCGGAGAATTTTCGCCTGCAAAGCGATGTCGAGTTCGCCGATTTCATCCAAAAACAAAGTTCCGCCGTCGGCGACTTCAAACAACCCCTTCTTTTCGCCGACCGCGCCGGTAAACGAGCCTTTTTCGTGTCCGAAAAGTTCGCTTTCGAGCAGATTTTCATTGATTGCGGCGCAGTTGACGGCTTGAAAAACTTCGTCCGTTCGTAGCGAATTATTGTGAATTGCCCGCGCAATCAATTCTTTTCCCGTTCCCGATTCGCCGCGAATCAGCACCGTCGAACTCGATCTGGCGACTTTCAAAATCAGCTTTTTCACCTTGTCCATTTCCGGCGATTCGGAAATAATTTCCG
>JBDTSO010000435.1:0-2782 GCA_039931085.1 Acidobacteriota bacterium
GCGCGTCGTTCAAATATCCGTAACTTTCGAGCTTTTTGATAACTTCTTCGACAATCGCCGAATTTGTCCATTCTTTTTCCATTAGGCGCGTTCGTAATTCTTTAACCGAACGCGGTTTATAAGTCAGCAAATTAACGGCGCGGTCAAAAGTTTTACGCCTCGCTCTTTCGACATCTTTGATAATTCGTTCGCTGTCGGGTTTTATTTCTTTGTATTTTTTCCACATTTGGTTTTTGAATCGTCAATCAGGGTTTTTCTATTTACGATTTACAATTTACGATTTACGAAGCAATTATGAACGGAATTTTAATCATAGACAAACCCGAAACTTTTACGTCGCACGATGTCGTGGCGCGTCTGCGGCGGATTTTGAAAACAAAAAGTATCGGACACACGGGAACACTCGACCCATTTGCGACCGGCGTTTTGGTAATGTTAATCGGTAAAGCGACGCGCCTCGCGCAATTTCTAGACAAAGATAAAAAAGAATACGAAGCCATAGTTCGTTTGGGTTTTGAAACCGACACCTCCGACAGAACGGGCGAATTACGAATTACGAATTACGAGTTACGGAATCTTTCTGTTGACGAAATTGAAGATGTTCTAAAAGATTTTCGCGGTGAAATTGAGCAAATACCGCCGATGTATTCGGCGAAAAAAGTGGCGGGCAAAAAACTTTACGAATTGGCGCGAAAGGGAATTGAAATTGAGCGAAAACCTATAAAAGTAAATATTTACGAACTTGATTTAATGGAAAATGGAAAATGGAAAATGGAAAATAAAGAAAACTTTGGACTTTGGACTTTGGACTTTGGACTCAAAATTTCCTGTTCGGCAGGAACTTATATCAGAACTTTGGCGGAAGATATTGGGAAAAAACTGGAAACCGGCGCACATCTTGCCGAATTGAGAAGAACGAAGGCGGGGAAATTCGGCATTGAAAATGCCGTAACTTTAGAAGAATTGGAAGAAATAGCTGCTGAAAACAAACTCGGCGATGTTTTAATTTCGATGAATGAAGCCGTTTTACATCTGCCGGAAATCAAATTATCAAAGGAAGAAATAATAAAAACGAAAAACGGCATCAAACAAAGAACGGAACAAATCGCGGACGACGGGCGTTTTTTCAGAATGATTGACGAAGACGAAAATCTAATCGCCGTCGGTTTTTATAAATCTGCAGAAAAAGCAATTCAACCGAAACTCGTTTTGGTGTAAGATACGAAAAGAGGGAAATTTATGAAAAAGAGATATTTGGCGGCGGGCGCGGCGACGGGCGCAATCGGCAGTTTAATCGCGTGGAAATTTTTAACCCGCGCCGGCGAAGTCAATTGGGAAAACGTCGCGGACAAAGTTCCGCATTCGGAAAATTCGCATTTTGTCGAAGTTGACGGCGCAACCGTTCATTATCAGGAATTCGGCGACGCAACCAATCCGACTTTGATTTTAATTCACGGCTACACATCTTCGACTTACGTTTGGCACACAGTCGCGCCGATGTTCGCTGATCAAAATTTTCACGTCATCGCCGTTGATTTGCTCGGTTTCGGCTATTCCGATAAACCCGCGTGGTTTGAATATTCGATTGCGTCGCAAGCGCGGCAGATCGAACGCTTTATGGACAGAATGGGCATCGGACGTGCCGTTTTAGTCGGCAGTTCTTATGGCGGTGCGGTTGCTTCAACCGTCGCGCTCGATTATCCCGAAAGAGTCGGAAAACTCGTTCTTGCAGACGCAGTGATTAATGACGAAGTGAAAAATCAGCCGATTCTAAAACTCGCTTCCGTTGTTGGTTTAGGCGAACTCTTTGCACCTTTTCTGCTCGATTCAAAAAGGTTTTTGCGCTACCGAATGAAAAATACGATTGCGCCGCAAAATCATCATTTGATTACGCAGGAAAGAATTGATTCGTCGCATCGTCCGTTAAGCGCGGCAAACGCTCATCATTCGGTTTTGAGTTCAGCGCGAAATTGGGATGCAAACCGCATCGAAAAAGACGCCTATTTGATAAATCAGCCGACTTTGATTGTGTGGGGCGAAGAAGATCAAGTGATTCCGCTGCGAAACGGCGAGAAACTTCAACAGGAAATTTTAAACTCAAAACTCTTCGTGCTAAAAGATTGCGGTCACGTTCCGCAGGAAGAAAAACCCGAACGCTTTGTCGAACTCGTTAGCGAATTTTGCCGTGATAGAAAAAGCAAAGTTGAATTTTCAGAAAATTAATTTATCAGCAAATTTAAAATTCCGAATTAAAGCGGTTGTCTGCCGGCGAATCCAGCTTCCGTATCGTGCCACCATTCGATTTCGTCGCCTTCGCCGAGTTGCCAGCAGAGCAAAACCATATTACCGCCCCGCATTGTCGGAAAATCTATCAAACCGCGCGTATAATCTTTTAATTGAATGCCGAGTTCGTGAAATTCAGTGGTTAATTTGCCGATTTCGTAGAGCGATTTGACATAATTCGCGCCGCCTTCCATTCCGCCGCCACCGAATTGCGCCGACATCGCGGCAGCTTTGGCAGGTTCGCGCATTTGCGCGATTGCCGCATACCGCGCCTTTATTTTTTCAAGTTTCGGGCGAATGACGGGCAGCATTTTATTGGCTTCGTCTAAAGTAAAGAGTTTCATCTCTCGTCCGTAACTCTTACTAAACTGTCGTAATCGTCGGTTTCTTCATCGGCAAAATTCGCGTCAAACGGAATTTTGCCGGGAACTTGAGAAAAATTTTCTTTTGAATTCCGATTCAAATCTACGGGCGACGGCATTTCGTCGGGCGGAATAAA
>JBDTSO010000436.1:0-2771 GCA_039931085.1 Acidobacteriota bacterium
AATTTAGAAAATTTAGTTCGTCAAAATATTAAAAAATTAACACCGTATTCATCAGCCAGAAAAGAGTTTAGCGGCAATGCACAGGTTTTTCTCGATGCCAACGAAAACAGTTTCGGTTCGCCTTTAGAGCAAAACTACAATCGTTATCCCGATCCGCTCCAGTTAGAAATCAAGAAAAAAATCGCGGGAATCAACGATACAAAACCGAATGAAATTTTCATCGGAAACGGCAGCGACGAAGCGATTGATTTGCTTTTCAGAATCTTTTGCGAACCGCGCCTCGACAATATTTTAATTTGTCCGCCGACTTACGGAATGTATGAAGTTTCGGCGGAAATCAATGATGTCATAATCAAGAGCGTGAATTTGACGGAAGATTTTCAGCTTGATGCGGAAAAAATCCGGGAAACGGTTGATGCGAACACGAAATTGCTTTTTATCTGCTCGCCGAACAATCCGACGGGAAATTTAATGCGCCGCGAGGCGATTTTGGAAATCGCCGAAACATTTTGCGGCATTGTCGTTGTTGATGAGGCGTATATTCACTTTTCAAATGAGAAATCTTTGATAAGCGAAATTAACAATTTTCCGAATCTGGTAATTTTGCAGACATTTTCAAAAGCGTGGGGTTTGGCAGGTTTGCGTGTCGGCTTGGCGTTTGCAAATGCAGAAATAATTAAACTTTTCAATAAAGTCAAACCGCCGTATAATATTTCGGAAATCGCGCAAAAAGCAATTTTAGACGCGCTGAAAAATCGGGGAAAAGTAGAAAAAACGATTTGGAAAATCATATCCGAACGCGAAAATTTAATCGAAAATTTGCGCGAATTAACTTTTATCACAAAAATTTATCCGACAGACGCGAATTTTATTTTGGTGAAAACAGTTGATGCAGATTCGATTTACAAATTTCTGCTCGACGAAAAAATCGTCGTGCGAAACAGAAATAACGTCGAAATGTGTTTCGGCTGTCTGCGAATTACGGTTGGAACGCCGGCTGAAAACGAAAGTTTGATAAACGCATTGAATAATTTTTCGATGTGAAAATTATATGAAAAAAGTTTTATTTATAGACCGCGACGGAACTTTGATTTTCGAGCCGGAAGATTTTCAGATTGATTCGTTTGCGAAGTTGAAATTTCTGCCCGAAATGATTTCAAATCTGGCAAAAATTGCGCGTGAAACAACTTTTGAACTCGTAATGGTTTCAAATCAGGACGGACTCGGCACGGAAAGTTTCCCCGAAGAAAATTTTTATCCGGTGCAGAATTTCATTGTGCAGACTTTGGAAAACGAGGGAATTGTTTTTTCCGAAGTTTTGATTGACCGTTCGTTTGCCAAAGACGATTTACCGACGCGCAAACCGAATACGGGACTTCTCGAAAAGTATTTTTCCGACGAATATGATTTAAAAAATTCATTCGTCATCGGCGACCGCGAAACCGACGTGAAACTTGCCGAAAATCTAGGCACGAAGGCAATTTTTATTGAAAACACAAACTTTAATTTGGCGGAAAGCGAAGATGTTTTCAAAGCAAAAAATTGGCGTGAAATTTACGAATTTCTCAAACTTCCGCCGCGCAAAATTTCGCACAAACGCACGACGAAAGAGACGGAAATTACAGTCGAATTGAATTTGGACGGAAACGGAAAATCCGACATTTCAACCGGAATTTCGTTTTTCGACCATATGTTGGAACAGATTTCGCGGCACGGAAATCTGGATTTGAAAATGGCGGCGAACGGCGATTTGCACATTGATGAACATCACACGATTGAAGACGCGGCGATAACTTTGGGCGAAGCGTTTGCGCTTGCATTAAAAGACAAACGCGGAATCGAACGCTACGGTTTTACGCTTCCGATGGACGATTGCCTTGCTCAAGTCGCCATTGATTTCGGCGGGCGCAACTGGTGCGTCTGGGATGTTGAGTTCAAGCGCGAAAACGTGGGAAAAATGCCGACGGAAATGTTTTTTCATTTCTTCAAATCATTTTCCGACAAAGCAAACTGCAATTTGAACATTCACGCGACAGGCGAAAACGAACATCACAAAATCGAAGCGATTTTCAAAGCGTTTGCCAAAGCGATAAAAATGGCAGTCAAACGCGATATTTCGAGCGACAATTTGCCTTCGACCAAAGGAAGTTTGTAGATGTCAGATGTTAGTGAAAGAATCTGACATCTGCTATCTGACATTTAACATCTGTTTATGAAAATTGCGATTGTAAAATACAACGCCGGAAACGTCGAGTCGGTGAAAAACGCGCTGAATCGGTTAAATATCAAGTCGATTTTGACCGACGATGCAAACGAATTGAAATCTGCGGATAAAGTAATTTTCCCCGGTGTCGGCGAAGCATCAACAGCGATGAATTATTTACGTGAACGGAATTTGGACACGGCGATTAAAAATCTGACTCAGCCGGTTTTGGGAATTTGTTTGGGAATGCAGCTCTTGTGCGAATTTTCCGAAGAAAATTCTACAAAATGTTTGGGGATTTTACCTTACAAAGTTCGCAAATTTGAATCTGCAACGCTCAAAATTCCGCAAATGGGCTGGAATAATATTTTTAATTTGAAGAGCCATTTGTTCAAAAATGTGGCGGAAAATTCCTACGTTTATTTTGTGCATAGTTTCTACGTCGAATCGGGCGCGGAAACTGTTGCGACCTGTGATTATGAAGTAAATTTCAGCGCGGCAATTCAGCACAAGAACTTTTACGCCGTGCAGTTTCACGCCGAAAAATCCGGCGCGGTCGGCGAACGAA
>JBDTSO010000437.1:0-2764 GCA_039931085.1 Acidobacteriota bacterium
CGTCGGCGACGCGCACGACGCGAAAGAGCCGCACGGCGATCCGCATGCTCAAGCGCATCACGACGCGGACGCGGCGAACGATGACGACGACGATCACGATGAAGAACATCACGCTCTGCCGCACGATTTTCATCCGCACGAATCGCCTTGGACAATGACCGTTCCGTTGATTGTTTTAGCGTTTCTATCAACCGTCGGCGGTTTGGTCGGCGTTCCATACGCATTGAGCGGCGGCGCAATTCCGAATTATTTTGAACAAACGCTCGAACCAATAATTGCTAAAAAAGGCGAACACTCCGCAAAAACTTCTGAACATGGAGAAATTTCTTTTGAAGGAGCCAAACAGACTATCGAAAAATCTCCGCAACACGGAATTGATATAAAAACAAATGAATTAGAACACACCGAACATTCGCCGGAAGAATTACGAACGGAAAGATTATTGGCGGGTTTGTCGGTTTTATTAGCTGCGCTCGGCATCGGCATCGGTTGGGTGATTTTCAAAAAAGAACCGCTCAAACAAATGCCGAGAATTTTGCTGGAAAAGTGGCGACTTGACGAATTTTACAACGGATATATTGTTGATCCGATTACAAATCTATCGCGCAGCGGTTTGTGGAAAGGCTTTGATGTCGGCGTAATTGACGGCATTGTCAACGGCATAGGACATTCAATTACCGCGCTCGGCGGAGTCGTTCGCCAAGTTCAAGTCGGATTTGTGCGCTCTTACGCCGCATTTATGCTGTTTGGCGCATTGATTGTCATCGGATATTTTATTTATTACGGCTTCAAACTGATTGTTTAAACAATGGAGTTTTCTTGACGAGGTTAAGTTATGAAATTTCTATCAAAATTTGCATTGAAGTTTGTGTGCCTGAATTTGATATTTCTTGCGCCGTCGTTTGCCGTATTTTCACAAACGGCTGAGAAGAAAGTTCAATGGCAAGGCATCAGCGGAAAAAACGACGAATTCTATTTTCAGATTCCCGAAGGTTTTCAGGCGTTTGCCGACGGAAATTATTTCACGATGACCAAAGACGGCAAAAAGGTACAAGTTGAAAGCCGCCGCACTTTGGCGCGTTATATCAACGGCGTTGTCTTGATGGTAGAATTCTACGAAGGCGACGCAAAAGACATTTTAACCGTGCAGTCCGAAAGGCAGAAAGGAGAATTAATCAAAGACGAAATCGTAAATAATTTTCAAATCAAATCATACGTTGAGAAAGCTCCTGAATTTATTTGGGAAACACAATATTTTGCCTTTAAGAATCGTCTTTATGTTTTGCAAGCCGTTTCACGCAGCGAAAATAATCCGATTGTCCGAAATTTTTTTGAATCGGTTCGGCTGGCTAACAAAGAACAATTTGCCGAGCCAAATTCAAATGCGGAAGTCAAAGCAAATTCTTCGACTGTTTTACCGGAAATTATTGAAAATTTACCTGAACGACTCGATGATTCACAGCCGTTTCTAGGTCAACCGGACAGAAAAGTAATTTATCTTTACAAACCCCGCGCAAAATTCAGTCCGGCGGCGCGGCGTTCCCAATCATCCGGCACTGTCAAGCTGAAAGTTTTGTTTTCTTCGTCCGGGAAAGTAACGAAGACCGAGGTTCTTTCAAGTCCGGGAAGCGAATTAACTAAAGTAGCGACAAAAGCGGCTGAACAAATACAATTTCTTCCGGCTGAAAATGACGGAAAGCTGGTTTCAACTTATCAAACGGTTGAATATAATTTTTCTATTTATTAACTAAAATGGATTTCATAACCGAAAATCTTTTAACAATTTTAATTTTACTGCCCGTATTCGGTGCATTGGCAACGCTCGGATACGCGCTTTTTTGGAAGCAGGAAGGCAGTTTGAAATGGATTACGCTTGGCTTTACAATCGTAAATTTTTTAATTTCGCTGCTGCTTCTCGGCTCGAAAACGCTTTCGGCGAACGGGTTTTATTTCGAGAAAAACATTCCGTGGATAAAAGCAATCAATACCAATTATCACATTGGCGTTGACGGTTTGAGTATTTGGCTGGTAATTTTGACGACGTTTATTATGCCGATTGCCGTGCTTTCGACGTGGCACGCGGTGGAAAAAAACAAAGCGGCGTTTTATGTTTTTCTTTTACTTTTAGAAAGCGCGATGCTCAGCGTATTTATATCGCTCGATTTGCTCGTGTTTTATTTGTTTTTCGAGGCTTCGCTTGTGCCGATGTTTTTTCTTATCGGAATTTGGGGCGGCGAAAATCGGATTTACGCGGCGGTTAAGTTTTTTGTTTATACGGCTTTGGGAAGTTTGCTGATGCTCGTGGCAATTATCGCGCTTTATTATCTGCATTTTGAAGCGACAGGAGTTGGAACTTTCGATTACGTAACGCTCGTTAATTCGTTAAAAGTCGGAACGCTAGTTTTTTCAAAAGAAACCGGATTGCTTTTATTCGGAGCGTTTGCGCTGGCATTTTCAATAAAAGTTCCGCTTTTTCCGTTTCACACTTGGCTGCCAGACGCGCACACCGAAGCACCGACGGCGGGTTCGATTATTCTCGCCGCCGTGCTTTTGAAAATGGGAACTTACGGCTTGATGCGTTTTAATCTCGTTTTATTTCCCGAAGCGTCGAGAGAATTGGCTTGGTTGTTTATAATTCTGGCTATTATCGGCATTATTTACGGCGCACTCGTCGCAATGGTTCAACCCGATGTCAAAAGATTGGTCGCTTATTCGTCCGTCGCGCATATGGGTTTTGTCATTTTGGGAATTTTTTCCTTTACCG
>JBDTSO010000438.1:0-2759 GCA_039931085.1 Acidobacteriota bacterium
TTCTGCGCCTCTGTCTAAAGTCGAAATACGACCGCGAATATAATCGGGCAGACTTCGCTGAAACATCGTTTCCTGCACCGCGTATTCAACGCCGACAATCGCCCGTGAAATAAACGTGATAACCATAAATAACCACAAACTCGGCACAAAACCCGCAACCGCAAATAAAACTCCGTGAACAATCAGCGTCCAGCCGATAAAAGGTTTGTTCAGTTTTTTCAAATCGAGAAAGGTTGAAACTCGATGCGCGATCAGCATCCCAAAAGCAAGCCCGAAACCGCTTGCCGTCCAAAGAAGTGCAACGGCTAAATCGGCGTTCCAATTTTCCCGTTGGGCAAAAACAATTCCGCCCATTCGCTCAAAAACGACGTTGATTGCGCCGCCGCCCGTTGCCCAAATCACATTCATTATCAAGATCGTCAATGCAAAATGATTCTTAACCGTATAGTGAAATCCTTCTTTCAGTTCAGTAAAAAATGAATCGCGTTTAATTACGGAAAATCCGTCCGCAGACACAGAAGATTCGGGCTTTTCTTTAACAGAATCTTCGGGAATCAGCCACACTGAATAAGCTGAGATTGCAAAAGAAGCCGCGTTGATAATAAACGCGATCTTGTAGCCGAAAATCACCGCCGCCCAACCGCCGAGTGCCGAACCGATTGCCATAAGCAAAAATCTTGAAGAAAACATCAATGCAGTTCCCGCCAGTAAGCCTTCTTTACCCGTCAGATTCGGCGTTGCCGCATTTTTCGCGCCTTCAAAAAATGCGCCGAAAGTGGAAAGCAAAACTGTGGCGAAATAAGCAATCCAAAGATTTTCCGCGTTCGTAACTAGCAAAAACATCAGCGCAATGAAAAAGCGAATCAGATCGGAAACAATCATCACTTGCCGCCGCGAAAAACGGTCAACAAAAGTTCCGGCAATCGGCGAAAAAACGGCAAACGGCAAAAGCCGGCAGGCAAACAAAATTCCCGCCGCCGTCGGCGAAGCGTCCGACACGACGCGCACTAAACCCAATCCGGCGATGAAATTAAACCAATTTCCCATCTCGGACACGAATTGTCCCCACAAAAGATTGCGAAAATTGCGGTTGCTTTTTAATAATTGTGAATATGTTAGATTCATAATTTTGTCCTTTGTCCTTCGTCCTTTGTCCTTTGCATTCAGAGTGAAGTTGAATACTCACTAAAAAACAAAGAACGAAGGACAAAGGACTAATGACCAATAAAAAAGCCGTCAGGCTCGAAAACCTGACGGCTTTTGCCAAAAGAAAAAATAAATTTTTAAGTTCCTGTAAAGTTCGGCTGGCGTTTCTCGAAAAATGCGTGAACGCCTTCTTTAAAATCGTCTGACTTGCCGGATTCGAGCTGACATTCGGCTTCAAGATCAAGCTGTTGCCGTAAATCGTTGGAGAAAGTCGCGTTGAGCATCTTTTTGATTCGTCCGATTGATCCGGTCGGCGCGAGCGCGAGTTTTTTCGCCATTTTTGATGCTTCTTCCATTAAATTTTCGGCTGAAACGACGCGGTTTATCATTCCGATTTTTTCCGCGCGTTCCGCCGTCAAAGTGTTGCCCGTCATAAACAATTCCGCCGCGAGTTTTTCGCCGACGGCACGCGGCAAAAAGAAGCTCCCGCCGCAATCGGGCGAAAGTCCGATTCTGACGAACGCTTCGTTAAACGTCGCATTTTCAGCCGCGAAAACCAGATCGCAAGCCAGCGCAAAATTTGTTCCCGCGCCCGCGCAAACACCTTGAACGGCGGCGAGAAACGGAATCGGCGTTTGACGAATCAGCAAAATAACGTCGTGCAAAGCCTTGAGCGGCGAATCTAAAAACGCTTCGATTCTGCCTTCCTTTTGCCACATTGACTGCATCTCGCGCAAATCGCCGCCCGAACAAAACGCTCTGCCTTCGCCGGTTAAAATCACGGCGCGGGCTTTGTCGTCAATCGCTTTTTCAATTGCCGCCAGCAAATCTTTGCTCAATTGAAGCGACAGCGCGTTCAACGCTTCGGGACGGTTCATCGAAATCGTCGCCGCGTTTTCTTCAAGTTTGTAATTTACCGTTTCAAAAGTCATAAAATTTTATAAAAGCCAAACCGATTGCAAAAATAATAACAGAAATAGAAAATCAAATAAATTATGTAGATGTAAAAAATTGGTGAACGAATGGTAAAATATATTCTCAATGAAAAAATACGTCATCAAACGCAATGAAAATTCGCTGCCCGAACGCCTGACGCGCTATCGCACAGAACTCAACGAACAACAGTTTCGCGTCGTAACGGCGAAACCGCACGCCGCGCTGGTCGTGGCGGGCGCGGGAACGGGTAAAACGCGGACAATAACTTATCGCGTCGCTTATCTGATTGAGCAAGGCGTTTCGCCGCAGAGAATTTTGCTGGCGACTTTTACGAATCGGGCAGCGCGTGAAATGTTGAAAAGAGTCGAAACTTTGACGGGTTCGCAGAATGTTCACCGAATTTGGGGCGGAACTTTTCACCGGATTGCCAATTTAATATTGCGACGACACGCTGTTTCCATCGGTTTCGATTCAAATTATTCGATTTTGGATTCGGAAGATTCAAAGGACTTTATCAATGTTTGCATCGAAGAAGCCGCGATTGACACGCGCGGCAAGCGTTTTCCGAAACCGGAAGTCGTTCAAAGCATTATATCTTACGCCAACAATACCGATTCGCCGATTGAAGATGTCATTATCAAAAAATATCCGTATTTTGAAATGCTTTCGCAGCAAAT
>JBDTSO010000439.1:0-2724 GCA_039931085.1 Acidobacteriota bacterium
CGAAATTGATCCGAAATATAAAGAAGCAAAACAACAACTTAAAGATGTGAAAAAGGTTTTAGAAATTCTTGAGAGTAGATAAGCATCGTTGGTCTAGCGGTCTAAGACCTCGGCTTGCCATAGATTTTTCAGGTTTTTATTTCGGTGCAAATTAAGTTTTGCGATTGATTTACGCTGAGTTTATACTTCTCTGATTAAACTATTTTAGATGTAGGATAAAAATTTTTATGCTTTCAGATAACGAAGAGTTAAATTTAAGTTCTTCCGCCGATTGTCTAAAATATGGTTTGGAATATTTCGCCAACTGTGAATACGGGCGGGCAATTACTTCATTCAACAAAGTTTTGGAAATCAACGGTAAAAAAAATTCCGATGCATCAAATATAAAAACCGAAAAGACGGTTGAAAATCAAGAAAATTTTACCGCGCTTTTTAATCGCGGCTTGATCTATATAGTTTTAGGAAGTTATCTGAAGGCGATCAACAGTTTCAGCGGTGCCGTCAAAATAAATCCCGCATCGTCGGAGGCATTTTTTCAGCGGGCTTTGGCTCACGAAAAATCGGGCGATTACGAAGAAACGCTTGAAGATTATTCGACCGTTATCAAACTCGATCCTTCTAACTTCGCAGCCTTTTACCGGCGCGGCATAAATCGTTTCGGTCCCGACCGGTTCAAATATGTCCTCGAAGATTTAAGCCGCGCAATCGAACTCAAACCTGATTTTATCGAAGCCTTTTTTGAACGCGCCAAACTTTTTGCCGATAACAACCATCTTGATGAAGCCCTGTCTGATTACGAAAAAATAATTCACATAACTCCGTATTCTAAGGATGCTTATGTCCATCGCCTGAGAATTTTTCAAAGCCTGAACAATAAAGAAAAATGTATCGAAGAGTGTGAAAATTATTCAAAACAAACCGGCAATGCCGATTGTATCTGCACCTATCATCCTTATTACAGGAAACCACCTGAACCTAAATATATTCCTTCGCCCTGCCAACTGTGCGATTGCGTTGATTTCGGTGAAGCACATATGGGCGATCCGAAATGTATGTGCGGTCATGATATCGATTTGCATAAATATTCAACCTGACTTTTATATAAGTGAGATACTTTCATTGACGGTGCAAATCATCTGCACTGCTCTCAGTATTTTCAAAATATAAACTTACAAATTAGTTTCAATTTAATGATCTCTCGCAGACGGAAAAACTCGACCATTCCGGTTCTTGGCTGGTCTCGTTAGCCGCGTCCGTCTGCCGGAAAGAGCGGATTTGATGCAACTAATCCGCTCTTTAATTTTCTAAAATTTCCCAATTTACAAAAAATTCATATACAAATCCGGTGCAAATCGTTTAATATGGTGGAAGATTATTTCAACTTACACAATATATTGCGACTAGCATCCGTTTTGTATTTGAGTTCATCAAAAAACCAACAACTTTAGGAGGTGATTCCATTGATAACGGGTAGAGTTTTGCTCTTAAACTTTTCTTACGAACCGCTCGGCACGATTGGTGTGGCGCGTGCTGTTTGTATGTGGTGGACGGGCAAATTAACAGTTGAAGAAAACGACGGCATAAATGTTTTGCATTCACCGTCACAAACGATTCCGGTGCCGTCGGTCGTGCGTCTGCGAAATTACGTTCACGTCAAACGCCGCCGACAGGAAACGACGATGAAACGGGCGCGGATTTATATTCGTGATCGTTATCGCTGTCAGTATTGCGCCGAACACAAACACGCCAAAGATTTGACGCTCGACCACATTTTGCCGCGAGCGCAGGGCGGCGAATCAACGCCGCAAAATCTCGTGTCGGCGTGTGTCAAATGCAACCAGCGCAAAGGCAACCGCACACCCGAACAAGCCAGAATGCCGCTGCTCACGCCGCAAAAACTTTTGCGTCTCGGTTTGGATCACGTTCTGCTTTGCCACTACGCCGAATCGCGTCCCGAATGGAAAAAATATCTGTTTATGGACGACATCGCGGACGCGCAAGCCGAGCGCATCGCGGCTTAATATAACTGAAATAAGACATAATTAAAGTAATGAAAATTATTTTGACCGCCGTTGAAAATTCTCTTTTCGATGCGTGGCAAAAATTTTGTGGAGATTTAGAATTTGTGGAAATTTATCGCGGTTCTATTCTCGACGTTGAATGTGATGCCGTGGTCAGTCCTGCAAATAGTTTTGGCTTTATGGATGGCGGAATTGATGCGATTTTTATGTCTTATTTCGGTTATGAGATTCAGCAAAAAGTTCGCCGGCAAATTTTCGGTTTTCACAACGGCGAATTGATCGTTGGAAACGCTGATGTCGTTCAAACCGATGATGATAAAATCCCATTTCTCATTGCCGCTCCGACAATGCGTGTTCCGATGATTCTCAAAGATACGGTAAATCCATATCTGGCAGCGCGTGCTGTCTTCATTTTAATTTCACAAGGAAAGTTTTCATCAGGTAATTTTGTCGGCGAAAATATTTCCAATCACATCAAAACTTTTGCTTTTCCAGGTTTAGGAACAGGTGTCGGAAAAGTCGGATTTAATACTTGCGCTCATCAAGTCAGAAAAGCAATTGACGATATTGTTTTAAAAGAATACCAAATGCCGCACTCTTGGGCTGAAGCATCCGAACATCATCAACTTTTATACGAATCAGTTCGCAAATACGAACATTTTAGGAGTTCCACCTATTAGTCTGACTCGACTATTGATGATAC
>JBDTSO010000440.1:0-2716 GCA_039931085.1 Acidobacteriota bacterium
TTTGCAGACGATTATCCAAAATCACACGCGCCAATTTGCGTCTGCGCGGTTTTCCGCTTCTGTCCGTCAAACCCGGATTATCAACAAATGCCGTGTTTCCGCCGACTAAAATCGCATCATGTTCGTGCCTTAAATTTTGGACTTTAACGGCTGATTCTTTGCCCGAAATACCTGTCGAAACATTGTTTTTTAAAGAAATTCGCCCGTCGAGCGACATTGCTAATTTCAAATGCACAAACGGACGATTTTTTTGATGCCAAACGCAGAATTTTTCGTTTAATTTCGCCGCTTCATCGCGTAAAATTCCCGTTACGACTTCGATTCCGTTTTCTCTCAATTGCTTAAAACCTTTGCCCGAAACCAGCGGATTAGGATCTTCAATCGGGCAGACAACTCTTTTAATTCCGGCATTTATCAAAGCATCAGTGCAAGGTTTCGTTCTTCCGTCGTGCGCGTGCGGTTCAAGCGAAACAAACGCCGTCGCGCCTTTCGCACGTTCTCCGGCTTGCTGCAAAGCCAAAACTTCGGCGTGAGTTACATTTTCAAAAATATAAGTCCCTTCACCGACAAGTTCGCCGTTTTCCGCGACAATCACGCAGCCGACCAGCGGACTCGGTGAAACCTGCCCGATGCCAAAGGACGCGAGTTTCAAAGCGCGGCGCGTCATTTTTGTATCAAACTCTGAGAAGCTCTTATTCAAAACATTTTAATTGAACAAACCATTCACGTAACTTTCCGCATCGAAAACCATCAAATCGTCAACTTGTTCGCCGATTCCGACATATCTTATTGGCAAATTTAATTCTTTAGCGATGGCGACGGCGATGCCGCCTTTTGCCGTGCCGTCGAGTTTGGTTAAAACGATGCCGGTTACATCGGCGACTTTTAGAAATTGCCGCGCCTGTTCGAGTCCATTTTGTCCTGTGATGGCATCAATTACCAAAAGCGTTTCGTGCGGTGCTTGTTCAACTTCACGTCCGGCGATGCGTTTCATTTTTTCTAATTCCGCCATCAAATTAGATTTGTTGTGCAATCTTCCGGCGGTGTCAACAATTAAAACATCGGCGTTTCGAGCTTTCGCGGCTTTTAGCGAATCGAATAACACAGCCGCCGGATCAGTTCCTTGTTTTTGCTGAATGATCGGAACGCCGGCGCGTTCCGCCCAGATTTCGAGTTGGTCGGAAGCGGCGGCGCGAAATGTGTCGGCGGCGCAGATTAAAACGCCGTTGCCTTCCATTTTTATGCGTTGGGCGAGTTTTCCGATAGTCGTCGTTTTGCCGACACCATTCACACCGACGACCATCAAAACATACGGTTTAATCGCCAAATCGTATTTTGTTTCGTCCGCCACGCCTTTGTTTTCCGAATTGTGCAGAATCTTTAACAGTTCGTTTTTCATCGCGGCTTTAAGTGCCGGCAAATCGCTGATTTCCTGCCGCGAAACTCCTTTTCTCACTGCGTCTAAAATTTGCAGAGTCGTCGCAACGCCGATGTCGGTGGAAATCAGCATTTCTTCCAGTTCGTCGAGAAATGCTTCGTCAATCTGTTTGCGATTTTCAAAAATCGTGTCTAGTTTATTGTTGATCGAATGCCGCGTTTTCTCGATTGCTTTACTGAAACGCACGCGGACTTCGCGCTCAACCGCTTCTTCCTGCGCTTTGAGTTCTTCCATTGATTTGTCCAAACCCAAAGTGGAAATCGAAAATTTGTCTTCGTCTTTTTTTCTGCGCCAAAAAAATGCCATAAATAATTACTTTGTTAAAAAATCTTGCTTAAAATTATGAAAGTCATTGAGTTTTTTTTAATTTACTCAATGACAAAATATATTATCAAATTTAACGTGGTTAAGGTCTTATATCAAGTTGTTGTTTTTTCGCATTGATTTGCCGCCAAGCTGTCGGCGTTCCTAAAATTGATTGCCAATCGGTAAATTCTTTTTTAAGATTAAAACATTATGAAGATTACGAAATACATCCATTCCTGTCTTTTGCTGGAAAAAGACAACGATAAAATATTATTCGATCCGGGTTTGTTCAGTTTTGCCGAAGGCAAAGTCAAACCTAGTCAATTCAAGAATTTAACGGCGATTATTCTCACACATTGCCACCCGGATCATATTGATGACGAATCGCTCGCGCAAATAATTGAAAACAACCCTGATGTCGTTGTTTTGGCGAACGGCGAAATTAAGTCGAAACTCGCGGAAAAGAAAATCGAAGTCGAGAAATTTGAAAGCGGAACGCGAAAAGCCGGAAATTTTAATTTGGAAGCCTTTGACGCGCCGCACGAAAAATTGCTCGCCGATGAAATCCCGCAAAATACGGCGTATATCGTGAACGACATTTTCGTTCATCCGGGCGATTCGCTTGCCGAAAGTATTTTCAAAAAGAAGGGAACAAAAGTTTTGGCTCTGCCGATGATGGCACCTTGGGAAACCGAATTGCAGACATTTGATTTTGCGAAAAAAATGTCGCCGCAGCAAGTCGTCCCGATCCACGACGGTTACGCGAAGGATTTTTTTCTCGAATCGCGTTATCAAACATTTATGAAATTTCTGAAACGCGAAAACATCGAATTCAATTGGATGAGCAAACCGGGAGATTTTCTTGAAATTGAATGAATTTGTCTCAAAAACTTATTTATTTCAGGTTTCCATAAACAGATGCAAAAATTTTTATCGTTTCATTTCTAATTGAAATAAAATTAATAATTAACT
>JBDTSO010000441.1:0-2708 GCA_039931085.1 Acidobacteriota bacterium
ATTGAACATATCAGATATTCCGCCGCCGCTTGTCAGACCGATTTGCCGAACCCGATCAGGCGAAGTGAAATGCGGCGCGGCACTGACCGTATTCTTTCGATGATTGATTCAGCGGTTGCGGGAAGTGCGCCGTTTTTGCCGGTCAAACTCGTCGTTTTCCCGGAATTCTCGCCCGCCGCGCCGGTTTTTGCGACAGCACAAGAATTGACTGAAAAACTAGCCGTCGAAATTCCGAACGAACATACCGATCGGCTCGTTGAAAAAGCTAAGGAACACAATATTTTCATTCAAAGCGGCTCGATGCTCGAAACAGACAAAAAGTGGAAAAACGCGCTTTTTAACACGACTTGTCTGATCGCGCCGGAAGGAATTTTGTACAAATATCGCAAAGTAAATACGTGGATTCCGTATGAAGTTCATACCAGTCCACACGATATTGAAGGTTACGACGAACCGCTGTTTCCCGTCGCCGATACGCCGATTGGAAAGTTGGGAACGGCGATTTGTTATGATTGGTTGTTTCCCGAAGTTTTGCGCCAACTCGCGGCGAACGGCGCGGAAGTTTTAATCAGAGTTTCGGCGTATATGGACCCGTGGAACGCGACCGCACCGATGGATTGGTGGACAATTATAAATCGCTGCCGCGCCATCGAAAACACGGCTTTTGTCGTCGCCGCAAATCAAGCCGCAAGTTTAAAAAATTATCCGCCGTATTCGTGGTCGGGCGGCAGTCAAATCGTTGATTTTGAAGGCAGATTGCTCGCCGAGGCTTCGCCGGGATCGGGTGAACGCATCGTCGTCGCGCCGATTGATATTTCGGCTTTGCGGCACGAACGCGAAATTCGTCGTGGACATTCTTTTCTCGCGCATTTGCGAACTGAGGCTTACCCGGTTTATCAAAAACATTTCTATCCGCCGAATTTGGGCGAAAATGAAACACAATCGCTGGTTTATGAGAAAAATGTCGAGTTGATTGATGAAGCTAAAAGAAGGATTAGGACGAAAAATGTTTAAAATACAAATTTATTTAAAGATAATCTATTTGATTTTCTTCCAATGTTATTTTTGAGAATCGTTTTTCGGTAATTCTTTCGCCTTTTCTTTTATTTGTCAAAAATATTTTAATTTTAGATGATTAGTCGAATAATCAAATGAAAATCGGCATTTTAATTTCAGGACGCGGCTCTAATATGTCGGCTATTGTCGAAGCCGTTCAAAGTGGTTTGATTCCCGATTCAGAAGTTGCGATTGTCATCAGCGACAGAGCAAACGCGCGGGGTTTGGAAAAGGCTGAAAGGCGAAATATTGAAACTCTCGTTATCGAAAAAAACGGACGCAATCGCGCCGAACACGATGCGGAAATTATCGTCGAACTTCAAAAGCGAAATGTCGAGTTAGTTTGCCTCGCCGGTTATATGCGGCTGTTATCAAAAGAATTTATTCGCGCTTTTCCGAACAAAATTATCAACATTCATCCGAGTTTGCTGCCGAGTTTTAAAGGTTTGGACGCGCAAAAACAAGCGATTGATTACGGCGTAAAAGTTTCCGGCTGCACGGTTCATTTTGTTGACGAAGACCTCGATCACGGTGCAATAATCGCGCAAAAGGTCGTTGAAGTGAAAGACGACGATACGCCCGAAACTTTGTCGGTGAGAATTTTGGAACACGAACATGCGCTCTATATTCAGGCTGTTACAGGCATTGTTGAAGGGAAGTTTCAAATCAGCGGAAGAAAAGTTGTCACAAAATGAAAATAAAAATATCGCTCGAACAAGATTTATATTGCCTTGATTGCGAAGTGTTTCAATGATAAATCTTATTGTGTTTTGACAGAATAAGATTTCACACATAAAATATAAGTTTTCACTTTGAGTGAGAGGATGGATAATTATGCCAAAGAGAACATTTCAACCAAACAACCGACGACGGGCAAAGAAACACGGATTTCGCGCGAGAATGGCGACCAAAAACGGACGCAACGTAATCAAACGCCGTCGGGCGAAAGGACGCAAGAGATTAACGGTTCATCATTATTAGGTTTTTGCTTTCCAAAATCAGCGCGTCTGCGAAAACCGGGCGAATTTCGCCGCGTTTACGCGGAAGGAAAGCGTTTTGAAGGTCGTTTGATGACGGTTTTTATTATGCCGTCAAGCAGTGAATTTCATCGGCTCGGCGTTACGGCTTCTAAAAAAGCCGTCGGTAATGCCGTTCAGAGAAATCGGGCGAAACGTCTGCTTCGTGAAGCATTTCGTTTAAGCAAAGCTGAATTGAACGAATTAGAAACAAAATTTGACTGGGTTTTGAACGCCCGTCGTCATTTGCTTCGCGTCAAAATTGAACAGCCCTTAAATGAATTTCGGCAAATAATCGAAAAAGTAAAAACTTTTGAACGAACATTAAAGCAAGGCGAAGAAAGCGTCGAAGCAGAAGCAAAATGAAGTTTTTAGTATTAGATTTTTTGCGGCTTTACCAGACGTGGATTTCGCCTTTTTTACCGCCTTCGTGCCGGTTCAAGCCGACTTGTTCCACATATATGATACAAGCCGTCGAAAAATACGGCACGCTTCGCGGAACTTGGAAGGGGACAAAACGTATCTTACGCTGCCAGCCTTTCTGCAAAGGCGGACACGATCCTTTACAGTGAACATTTAATATTTATCATTCGACAATTCCGATAAATGTTAAATGATATAAATGATAAGTGATAA
>JBDTSO010000442.1:0-2703 GCA_039931085.1 Acidobacteriota bacterium
CCTTCCGTGTGATTTTCCTGCCCGACGTGCGGAAAATAAACGTCGCGGATTTGATATTTATCGTCAAAAGTAACCAGCAACGAACCGTTGCCGACCGGAATGTCGCGCATAGATTTCAAGTTTTCAGGATATTTTTTACGAGTGTCGGAGCGATTTTGTCGAGCCGGTTGTCGTTCGTCCAAAACTCGTCGCAATTGTAATGAATGGCGGCGGCGAGATGCAAAGCGTCAGGTGTTTTGACGGCGGCAAAACTGGCGCGTAGGCGGGCGGCTTCGTCAAAAATCAGCGGCACTATCAAAAGATTTTTTTGAGCCTTAAAAAATAACTCGTAAAGTTTTTGCAGTTGTAAGTCCTTTGATCTGAACGGCATCACCAAACATTCAAGTCTGGACCAAGGCGAACAACAAAATTCGGACGAGGACATTGCGTTCATCATTTTTTCAATTCGAGCGGAATAAACCGGGTGTTTTTCGACAATGTAAATGATGATGCAGGCATCGAGATAGATTTTTTTCATTCCCAAGAATTCCTCGCATCTTCGATTTGGGCTTCTATTTCTTCCGCCGAATAACTTTTACGATTGACGAATTTTGGGGGTTTGAGAAGTGCCAAAAGTTTTTTCGAGTTTCCCTCTTCTTCCGAACTACCGTTGTTTTCTTCGAGCAAAGTAACAATCACCCGCGCTTTTTTCGTCACGCGCAAAGGCTCAAGCAGCTTCACATTTCCGTCGGCATCAATTTCAGCTTCGACTGTTTGCAGCATAATTTTAAAACCTCCAACGCAATTATAACATCGTTTCGAGAACCGAAACAGAATCACTTTTATTCAAATTCGGGGGCGATATTTTTAACTGACGAATTTATAGCCGAAACCGTGAACGGTTTGAATAAATTGCGGATGGCGTGGATTGTCTTCGAGTTTTTGGCGCAGCCACGCGATGTGAACGTCAACCGTCCGCGTCGAAGGCATCGCGTCGTAGCCCCAAACTTCGTCGAGCAGTTTGTCGCGCGAATGAACCGCTGCCTGATTTTCGATGAGAAATTGCAGCAGTTTGAATTCCATTGCCGAAAGTTCGATTTTTTCGCCGTTTTTGGAAATTTCCGCGCGTCGAACGTCCATTGAAACATCGCCAAAACTAAAAGTTCCGGGTGAATGTGCAGGATTTTTCTGATTTCTTCTCGATAACGCTTCGATCCGCGCCATTAGTTCGATAACTTCAAAAGGTTTCGTCAAATAATCGTCCGCGCCGAGCTTTAAACCGATAACTTTGTCAACCGTTTCGCCTTTCGCCGTCAGCATTAAAATCGGCGTGGTGATTGACTTTTGACGCAAATCGCGGCACACATCCAAACCGTTTTTTTTTGGCAGCATCACGTCGAGGATGATTAAATCGAAATTTTCCGCGAGCGCGAAAGCCAATCCCTGCTCGCCGTCGGCTGCGCTTTTGACATTAAATCCTTCGCTCTGTAAACGGTCGGTGAGCGTTAAAATCAAACCTTGTTCATCTTCAATCAGTAAAATCTTCATTATAAAATGTTAAATACTCAACGGTAAATGAATCGTAAAACGACTTCCCTTTTCCAACTCACTTTCGACTTTGATTTTTCCTTTGTGCGCTTCGACGATTTGTTTGACCAGACTCAAACCCAATCCGTTGCCGTGAATTTGTTCGTCAACAACAGCTTTTGAACGATAAAACGGCTCGAAAATATGTGTCAAATCTTTTTTGGAAATGCCGATTCCTTTGTCTTCGACGGAAATTTCCAAATCTCCACCGCCGTTTTTTGCCGTAATTTTCAACCGGCGATTTCCGTTTGAATATTTGATCGAATTGATAATTAAATTTTGAATCGCGTGGCTCAAAGCATTTGAATCGGCAGAAATTTCGGGCAATTCGCCCGAAATTTCTCTTTCCAAAATAAACTCTTTTTCGTCAATCAAAGACTGACATTCGGCGAGCGCGTTTTCGATAATTTCTTCGATATTTGTCCGGCGAAAATCGTATTTTCGTTTTCCCGAACGCGCTCCGGCAAATTCGAGAATCTGCTCGACCATCGCCGTCAATTTTCTGCCTTCGCCTTTGATTAAATTCCCGTATTTTGAAATTTGATTCTGTGAATTGACAACGCCGTCGGTCAAATTTTCGCCCGCCGAATAAATTACGGCAAGCGGCGTGCGAAATTCATGTGAAACCGATGAAACAAAATCGAGCTGCCGCTGCGCCAACTTTTTAGAACGCTGTGCCGAAATAAAAATTAAAGCGACGCTCGCCGCAAGAAGCGATAGAATCCCGAAACTGACCGCCAGATTTCGGCGGCGCGTGTTCGTAACAAATTGTTCGAGCGAACCGTCGGAATGTTGTAAATTCAGCGTCCAAATGCCGTCAAAATTTTCGCCGTTACCTTCAAAAATAGCGATTCGCGGTTTTTCTTCGTCGGCTTTTTTAATATTAACCGTTAAAACTTTATTTTTTTCCGAAGTAACGGTTTTTGTCGAAAAATTTTTATTGTAAATAAATGTATTTTCTTTTTTGACTTGAGAATCAGACGAAATATCGCCGTCATTTTTACGAATAAACGTAAAATTATTCGGCTTTAAACTGAAAATTTTTGCCGTCGAATCGGGCGAAGTTACGTTTTCGCCGTTCGTCTGAAAAACCGTCTGATTTTCCCGATTTGTAATGGAAATTTTGTAATCTGCATT
>JBDTSO010000443.1:0-2676 GCA_039931085.1 Acidobacteriota bacterium
CCAGACCGAGAACCGAATGTTTCGTTACGCCGTATTTCGGCGTTCGCATTCCGCCTGCGTTTTCGGCAATGTTGCCGCCGATGAACGAATCTTTATAACTCGCCGGATCAGGCGGGAAAAGCAAGCCATATTTTTCAACCGCCTGCTGTAATTCAAAAGTTCTGATTCCGGGCTGGCAAATCGCGTAAAGATTTTCCTCGCTGATTTCGATAATTTTGTTCATCCTGTCCGTGCCGACGACGATGCCGCCGTCAACCGGAACTGCGCCGCCCGTGTAGCCGACACCGCCGCCGCGTGCCGTTACGGGAAACAAATATTCATTGGCGAGTTTGAGAATTTCAGAAACTTCGTGCGTCGTTTCGGGAAAAATTACGGCTTCCGGCGGAAATTTCTCTTTCACCGCGTCTGCGCCGTAAGGCTCGACTTTTTCGGGTTCGACTAATACATTTTCCGCGCCGACGATGTTTTTTAATTTCTCTAAAACTTTCGGCTTTGAAGCGTTCGTCGTTGCACGACCTTTTGAATTGAAATGAATTGATTTGAACATTAATTTTATGTTATTAAAGCATCAATAAGTTCTCTTGAAGCCTTTTTGATTTCAGCAATAAGTTGTTCTTTCGAGCGAAACCAATGACCTTTTGTTCCTGTTTTGAGAAAATAATCATAATCCCAGACCATTTCGTTAAGTGTGTGCCAGTCGTGTAATTCGGAAGGATAATCTAAATCTTGAAATACAGCATAAATATCACGTGAGGCTTTGATCGGATCAATTTTGTTTTCGATGATTTCACCAGCGAGAATTTTCGCATACCGCATCAGATATTCTTCCGTTTTTATTTGATCCCAACTTAATTCTTCTAAAACACGCCGAAAATATTGTTCGGTTTCAGAAGATGAATAAAGTGATTCAGGCATTGAAGCAAGCATCCTTAAACTTCTCGAATCATATTCTTTTTCCAGACATTTTATCGCCCAATCTGAAATATCTTCATCGTGATAATAACGCTCGGCTAAAAGTTTTACAATTTCATCATTCATTGCTTTTAACTTTACTCAATCGCCTCGATTCTGTCGCGGAAAACATTAACCAATTTGTGAGTTTCGCTCAACTCGATGATATCGTCTCAAATTGTAGTTAAAACAGCATAAAATTCTCGCATTTTCATATTTCCGAAACGAATGTGGATCACTTTTGGCGGCGGTTCTTGAAAAATTATGCGGTTTGAAAAATCCGCATCTTTCGTGATAATTGTCAGATTATTTTCCTTAGCGTAATTCCAAAGCGTAATTCCAAATTTGTTCATCTGTCCATTCGTCATCAATATTTATTTGATGAATAAAATCTTCGCTGTTCCACAAGGAAAAACGATAAGGGAGATTTACATCAATCAAATATTCGGGCTTTTTAGACAAAGGATTTTATTATGTAATTGTGGTTCATTAGATTCGTGGCAAACTCAAGACAAGCGGAAATATCTTCCCGTTCAAGCATCGGGTATTGATTAAGAATTTCTTCGATGCTCTCGCCCGCACTCAAAAATTCCAGAACGGTTTGTACAGTAATTCTTTTGCCGCGAATTGTCGGTTTGCCATTGCAGATTTTTTCGTCAATTGTAATTCTACCTGAAACTATTTGCATAACTTTTTATAATATAACACTTTTTATGCGGAGGATTTTTGTTAATTTTTCTAAAACCTCCGGCTTTGAAGCTCTCGTTACAGCGCGTCCTTTTGTGTTGAAATGAATTGATTTGAACATAAACAAATTTCATCATAAAAACACAGACAAAACAAAATGAAAATCTTGTCAGGAATTTTTTTTTTTTTGCTATTATTTAAAGTCAAAATGGCAAACAAAAAAATTTCCGCTTTATCAATCAAAAATATTTGGAAATATTACCGCCGGACACTTCGACTTCGTTGGCGGCATTTCAAAATAACACTTCTCAGTTTTTCGATAAAACTCATTCCGAAAGAACAGCAAAGAGTTTTCATACTGACGTTAATTATCGGTTTGGCGTGCGGTTTGGCGGCTGTCGGGTTTCATTTGACTATCTTAAAAGGTGAATCGCTGTTGATTAATTCCGTTATGCAATCCAAGACGGCGACGCATTGGCTTTTGATAATTTTGCTGCCGACACTCGGCGGGCTGCTTTGTGGATTTTTACTGAGTTATGTTGCGCCGGGCGCACGCGGAAGCGGAATTCCGCAGGTAAAAATCGCTTACACGGTCAAAGGCGGACGGCTTCCGATGCGCGATGCAGTCGGCAAATTTTTTATCAGCGCACTGCAAATCAGTTCGGGCGCGTCTTTTGGACGGGAAGGTCCGACCGTCCATATTTGCGCGGCTTTGAGTTCGTGGCTTGGCAGAGTTTTTGCGCTTTCACAATCAAATCTGCAAAAACTTCTGCCGGTCGGAGCCGCCGCCGGCATTGCCGCCGCTTTTAACGCGCCGATTGCCGCCGTTACATTTACGATTGAAGAAGTTGTCGGCGATCTCGACCAAACCGTTTTATCGGGCGTGATTGTCGCCGCCGCGCTCGCCAGCGTGATTGAACGCTCCATTCTCGGCGAACATCCGGTTCTCAGCGTCGGACAACAATTCGGTCTGCATAATGCTTCATCCCTAATTTTTTACGCCGCGCTCGGATGCGCCGCAGCGGTTATTTCGCTCGC
>JBDTSO010000444.1:0-2676 GCA_039931085.1 Acidobacteriota bacterium
AAAAACGCTATGAGAAACGAAGTTCGGTTTCAAGCAGAACCAGCCGACGAAGAAATTCACATTACAAATGTTCCGCCGTCTTTTCAGGCGTTTGCCGAAGAAGTTCACGCCCGCAACCAAAAGCCGAAAAATACGCCGCTTTTAATACCGCAAAAACTTGCGCCCGCCGAATTTAATACCGCGCTTGTCCATTTTTATCGCGGCGAAGTTCAGCGTTCAAACGTCTGGCGCACACGACTTGACGCGACAACCAATTGGGCGGTAATTACGGCAGGTGCGACGCTTTCATTTGTCTTCAGTTCACCGAGCAATCCGCATTTTGCCATTCCGATAAACTCAATTTTGGTTTCGATCTTTCTTTTTATGGAAGCGCGACGCTATCGTTATTATGAAGTTTGGGCAAATCGGGTGCGTGTGTTGGAAACCGGCTATTTTGCGCCGATGTTGTCGCATCAAACAATGCCGCCGGACAAAGAATGGGCGGAACATATATCCGCAGATTTGCTTGCCCCGCATTTTACGATCAGCGAATGGGAAGCAGTCGGCAGACGACTTCGGAGCAATTATATTTGGATTTTTGTTTTGCTGGCATTGAGTTGGGCGTTGAAAGTTTATCTGCATCCGTTTCCCGCCGCCGATTTGGAAACTTTTGTTAATCGCGCACAGGTCGGCATTGCGCCCGGTTGGTTCGTTATTTCAGTTGGTTTTGTTTTCAATTTGTTGGTCGTATTCATTGCTTTCGGCACATTAAAACTTAAAGACGCTTCCAGCGAAGTAACGCCGCTTGAGAAATTTGAATGGCATCCGATCAAACAAGTTTCCGATTGGGCGGAAACAAATCTTAAACGCCGCAATCCGATTCGCCGCGCCAAAAAAGCACGTCATCGGGTTCGCTCGATTCATAAAACCGAAGTCTAAAAAAGTGTTTCAAGTAAAAAGTAAAAAGTAAAAAGGCAAAAGATAAAAATCATTCCGAACTTTTTACTTTTTACTTTTTACTTTTTTTTCGCGCTCAGGGAACTTTTTTCCGAGTTGTGGTGTCTAAGCACAAAAAGCCTTCGGATTTTTTTATAGACAAACCCAAAATTTCAAGGAGAAAAATTATGAGAAAAATGCCTCTGTTGCTCGCTGTTTTTTTACTTTCCGTTGTTCAAATAGTTGCCCAAAATGTAACCGAAGGTTCGCTTTTTGCGCTAAACAAAAAAGGCGTGGAACTCGGTGCGTGTCCGTTGAAACACACTTCGGTCAAAACTGACATCAGCGGTTTTCTGGCGCGTGTAACCGTTTCTCAAGAATTTGAAAACAATTTTTCTGTGCCGATTGAAGCCGTTTATACGTTTCCGCTTTCAAACAATTCGGCGGTTGACGCGATGACAATGAAGATCGGGACGCGCAACATTCGGGGTAAAATTTTGAAACGCGAAGAAGCGCGAAAAGTTTATGAACAGGCGAAAACCGATGGCAAAACTGCGAGTCTGCTTGACCAAGAACGCCCGAATGTCTTTACGCAATCAGTCGCAAATATATTGCCGAATGAAAAAATCGTCATCGAAATCAGTTATATCGAAACGCTCAAATACGAAGACGGAAGTTACGAATTTGTCTTTCCGATGACGTTTGCGCCGCGATATATTCCGGATTCGGTCAAAGATGCGGCAAAAATCTCGCCGCCGATTGCCGAAACACGCGCCGGACACGATATTTCGATTGAAGTGAATTTGGACGCGGGCGTTCCGATTGAAGAAATTCGCTCAAATTCGCACCAAATCGAAACATTAAATCTGAGTCCGAACAACGCCAAAATCACGCTCAAAGACGAAGATAAAATTCCCAACAAAGATTTTATTTTGCGCTACGATGTTACGGGAAAACGCATCGAAGACGCGATTTTGACGCATCGAGATGAGCGCGACGGATTTGTTACATTGATTTTACAGCCGCCCGACAAATTTACGACGGAAGACGTTACGCCGAAAGAGATTGTTTTTGTTCTTGATACAAGCGGTTCTATGTCGGGTTTTCCGATTGAAAAAGCCAAAGAAGCGATGAAACTTTCGCTCGAAGGTCTTTATCCGAACGACACTTTTAATCTGATAACTTTTGCGGGCGACACGGCGATTTTATTTGACCAACCTGTTTTTGCAACACAGGCAAATCTTGAAAAAGCGCAGGTGTTTCTCGAATCGCGGCAAGGCAACGGCGGAACGGAAATGATGACGGCAATCAAAGCCGCGCTTGATCCTTCTGATGCAACCGACCATCTTCGCATCGTTTGTTTTATGACCGACGGCGCAGTCGGAAACGATACGAAAATTATCGCCGAAGTGCAAAAACACAAAAACGCGCGGGTTTTTTCATTCGGCATCGGCAGTTCGGTCAATCGTTTTCTGCTCGACAAAATTGCCGAAGAGGGAAATGGCGAAGCCGAATATGTTTCGCTTGATGACGATGGATCAAAAGCGGCGAAAAAGTTTTATGAGCGCGTCAGAACGCCGCTTTTGACCGATATTTCGATTGATTGGAACGGCTTGCCCGTCGCCGATGTTTATCCGAATAAGATCAGAGATTTGTTTTCGGCAAAACCCGTGATTTTGCACGGACGCTATACAAAAGCGGGAAGCGGCACGATTCGTCTGAAAGGAAAAGTTTCGGGACAAGATGTTGTCCGCGAAATTC
>JBDTSO010000445.1:0-2666 GCA_039931085.1 Acidobacteriota bacterium
ATATATTGCGAACCGCCGTAATGCGTAAAACAATCGGGCATCACGACAATCATCGGTTTGATTTTGTTTTCAGAAATCAACTTATCCATTCTTTCCGCCAAATCCGGCGAAAAAGCATTGTCGTTAAGCAGCATTTTGCCGCGTCCGGTAAATCCGGTCAGACAATAAACCGTCGGGTAATATTTATTTTCGTCATAATCGGGCGGAAGATAAATGATTAAATCACGGATATAATTGTCGCCGAGCGGATTATTTTTTAAAATATCGCTTTCGTGCCGCAGAACTTTTATTGTGCCTTGCTTTTGATTATTGCTGTTCATAATCTTTATTTTTTAACGCAAAGGTGCAAAGACGCAAGGGCGCAAAGTTTTTTTGTGTCAAAGGCAAAATTATTCACGTCTTATCGTTTTCGCCTCCTTGCACCTTTGCGTTAGAATCTTTTTATGTTTTTCGCCGAAGATATTATTTCACTAAATCCGAACGCGCTCAATTCGACCATCGAATTTTTGACGGCGATGGTTACGCCGACGCTGCTTATTTCGGCGACCGGTTCGCTCGTGCTTTCGACTTCGACCAGATTGGGTCGCGTGATTGACCGCGTGCGCGAATTGGAACAGCGATTGAGTGAATTAATGATTTCCACCGAGGACAAAAGCAGGATTCCGCTTTACGAAAAACGACTCGATACGATAGTCGGACTGCTCGATAAAGTTACGAGCCGCGCACGAATTTTGCAGCGGGCAATGGGCGCGTTTTATTACGGTTTGTGTCTTTTTATTTTGACGAGCGTAACTATTGCCATCGGCGCGTTTTTCAACACTTACCGCTGGCTGCCGATTCCGGTCGGCATTATCGGGATTGTTTTTTTGTTTTACGGCAGTATTTTGATGCTGCTTGAAACGCGAATGGCGACGGCGACGGTCAACGCCGAAATGGATTTTACCTGGGCGTTGGCAAACGTCGTCGCGCCGAAGGAAATCATCAACAAATATACTTATAATGCACACGGAAAACGAAGAATCAGAACCCAGGTTTCTCAAATTATTGAAGACGGGACAACTGAAAAGGAGAGTTGAAAAACTCGAAAAACTGCTCGAAAGCTGCACTGTTTGCCCGAAAGACTGCGGCAACAATCGTCTAAACGACGAAATCGCCGCGTGTTATTCCGGCAGACTTCCGATTGTGTCGAGTTACACCGCGCATTTCGGCGAAGAACCTGTTTTGTCCGGCACAAACGGCGCGGGAAATATCTTTTTCGGCAACTGCAATCTGCGCTGTGTCTATTGTCAGAATTATCAAATCTCGCAAACGTGGAAAACAAACAAGAAAAATGAAATCACGCACGAACGTCTGGCGGAAATGATGCTTGAATTACAGGAACGCGGCTGTCACAACATCGGTTTCGTGTCGCCGACGCATTTTGTTCCGCAAATGGCTCGCGCAATTCTTATCGCGGCGGAAAACGGTTTGCGTCTGCCGATTGTTTATAACACCAACGCTTACGATTCGGTGGAAGTTTTGAAATTATTGGACGGAATTGTTGACATTTATCTGCCCGATTTGAAATACGCCGAAAACGATGCGGGTTTTCAGTATTCAAAAGTGCGCGATTACACAACGTTTGCGCGAGACGCAATCAAAGAAATGTTCCGGCAAACAGGCGATAAATTGATTTACGATGAAAACGGTCTTTTGCAAAAAGGTTTAGTCATTCGCTTACTTGTTTTGCCGAACGACATCGCCGGAATCGAAGAAAATCTGCGCTGGATTCGTGATGAATTATCGCCAAAAACTGCAATTTCTTTAATGGCGCAGTATTATGCGACCAATAAAGCCAAGACCGACGAGCGTTATATTTTGTTGTCGCGCCGCATTTCCGAACGCGAATGGTTTTCGGTAATCGAAATTCTCGAAGATTTGGGAATCGCAGAAGGTTTTATGCAGGAATACGAATCGGCTTCGCATTATTATCGTCCTGATTTTACCGATAAAGATAAACCTTTCAAGGATATTCGAGATTTTCAATGAAGACAAAATCGAAGACATTAATTCTGATTTTAGCAATTAGTTTTGCCGTGTCCTGCAAATCTGATTCATTACCAAACAATTTACCGTTTAATTCTGAGGAATGGAAAACCGGAGATTCGAGAAGGAGAGGCAGAATGGCACACGATTTACAACAAAAAAGCATTTTAGTGAACAAAACAAAATTTGAGGTTGTTGAGTTGTTAGGTAAACCTGACGAACAGTCAAATTCCAAAAATTGGCTTTATAGAGTGAATTTCGAAAATAAACCTGTAATATCAGTGACTTCCCAAATTAATCTTAGTGTAAATTTTGATATAGAAACGGAAAAGGTTAGCAATACATTTTTTACAGGCGGTTTATTTTTTGGCATTTTCACAATTATATCTCCCGCTTTGAAAATTTTTTTGAAATAACAAAATGAAAATTGGAGAAAAAGCACCGGATTTTACGTTAAAAGACGGCAACGGAAACGACTGGCAGTTATCAAAACAGCACGGAAAAATTGTCGTGTTGTTATTTTATCCGGGCGACAACACGCCGGTTTGCACGAAGCAGTTATGTTCCGTTCGTGATAATTGGGAAGATTATCAGAAAACCGGCGCGGAGGTTGTCGGGATTTCGACTGATTCCGCCGAATC
>JBDTSO010000446.1:0-2662 GCA_039931085.1 Acidobacteriota bacterium
TTGCCGAGCGTCGTTTTGCCGATTTCCTGAACCTTTACTTTATCGCTTGCCGCATCTAATTTCGCAAAATAATTCGTAATCTGTGACCAATCGGCAATCGTTTTATCAACCGTTGGCTGAAAACCGAGAACTGATTTCGGTGTCGGAACGCTTTGCGCCGGAGCATTTAACGGCAGAAAGTAAAATGTAAAAAGAAGCGCGAAAGCCGCGATTAGAAGTTTTGGTTTATAATCAAAAACCGAAGACCGAAAATCGAAAACCGAAAACCGATGAAATCTAAGCTCGAAAATGTTCAAAATATTGACCTCGCTGTTAAGAATAATGAAAAACTGGAATTTCCTTTCAAGGATTCTAACAAAACGAGTCTGATTGGCAAACTGCGTTATTGGTGGAGTTTGTCGGTTGCCGGATTTTTGCTTTTGTTCGGCGCGTTGCCGATGATGATTATTCTGCAAATTATCAATCGTCAAATCTGGCTTTATCCGTTTTGTATGTGGGGCGCGAAAAAATGGATTCGCCTTTCCGGTGCTAAGGTCAAAGTTTTCGGCAAAGAAAATCTCGAGGAAAATAAATCGTATGTTTTCGTCGCCAATCACAAATCATATATTGATACGACCGCGCTTTTCGCTTATACGGGCAAAAAACTCGGATTGATTGCGAAAAAGGAAATTTTGAAAGTTCCGGTTTTGGGAAAAGGAATCAGCTTTATAAATTTTTTAACGATTGACCGTTCAAATCCCGAACGTGCGCGGCAAACTTTGGATAAAGCGAGAAAACTTGTCGAAAGCGGCTATTCGTTCGGAATATTTGCAGAAGGAACGAGAGCAATGCCGGGTGAGCTTTTGCCGTTTAAAAAAGGCGCGTTTCATCTCGCGTTGCAAACCGGCGCGGCGATTGTTCCGGTCGTTTTCAAAAATACCGATTACATTATGGGCAAGAAAACCGGCGTGGTTAATCCCGCAACTATGGAAATCGTTTTGCTTCCACCGATTGAAACTAAAGGTTTGACGGCGGAATCTGATTTGATGAATTTACTGGAAAAAACGCGCGGTGCGATTGCGTATGAAATGGAAAGTGGATAATTAATAAATCCTTCTTAACGTTTTCCACTTTCCGCGTTTCATTTTCCGTTATTTAAGGCTTTTTCGGCGGCGGAGCCGGTTCATTTTCTATTGTATCTTCAATAATTTTCACGTCGCTTCTGCCTTGTTTGTAATCGGTATAACGGACACGCATTTTCAGTTTAACTGCTTGTCCGTTACCAAATACAAGTTCATCATCAGACGACGAATAAGACGGAAACCAATATTTTCCGTCAATGTTTTCCCGCCACGTTTCAACGACCGGATAACGATTATTTTTATATTCGGGACCGGCTTTACCTTTCGATTTGACGATTTGCAAATCTTGGTCGTCAACCCAAATCCTGCCCGTAAAGACTCTCGTTTTCGATTTCGGATCAGGCATAACTTTGGGCGCAACCTCAAAAACATATAAGTTAAGCTCGTCAATTTTCTCTTTGCCGAGATAAGTAAAGTTGTAGAGATTAACCGCCGACGGGTCTAAAGCAAACGGATTAATGCCGCCCAAATCTTCCAAATCTTCCGGCGTTACCTGAAGTTCAGTGATCGTCGGGACAGGAAAATAAGTGATTTTCTCAAACCTTTTTCCTGCCTCGCTAAACGTCAAAGAAGAATCGCGCCGATAAGTTCCGGTAACTTGTCCGCCCATTCCGATTGTTTGAATGGTTGCGTTGCGGTCAAAAATATAATTTTTCAGTGCCTCACGAAATTCGCCTTCCTTCGTGGTAAAATTTTTAATGATCCGGTCAATTTCCGGCTGACTCAAATTTGTTTTAACAATTTTCGATTCCTGTGCGAAAATACCGATTGCCGAAAAACATAAAATTAACAATCCAAATATAATTATTCTCGTTTTATACATTTTTTAATTTTTCCTTATTGCTTAAAAACTTAATTGATAGATGCGCGAACTCAGAAAAAAGTTTAATAAAAAAGATGAGCAAAATAATCGAATCAAGCGAAGAAACAGAACAATTCCGCGACCGTAAATGGCGGCGTGAAGAGATTTTAAAGATCGAAACCGCGCCGGAAGTCGAAGCGTTGGTTGAAGATTTGGGATTTTGTCTGGGATTGACCGATGCGCGGACAAATCTGCCGTCGGTTTATATCGCCGTTTGCGGCAGACGCGACGCGCATTCGCCGCGCAACGTGCAGAAAGATTACGAAATGAGTTTGGCGTGGACGCTCAAAGACGAAGTGATGCGGCGCGAAAAAGTTTATTACAGCAAACTCTGTAAGGCGCGCACAATGTTCGTCGCGCCGCGCCTTGTGCCATATTTCAACGCGGTTTGGGGCGTTCCGAAAAAACGTGAAAAGGAAATTTTATCGGACGACGCGAACAAAATATTAAAAGTTTTGCGAAAAGAATGGGAAATGGGAACGGCGGATTTACGCGCCGAAGCCCAAATCGAAACTCGTCAAAAACTGACCAAAGCCTTAGACGAATTGCAGCGAAAAATGAAAGTCGTGCCGCAGGAAGTTCTTTACCAGCCGAAGTTTACATACATTTGGACGCTCGCCGAAGCGCGTTTCCCGTCGGAGATGTCAAAAAAAGTTTCACGCGAAAAAGGCTTAATCGA
>JBDTSO010000447.1:0-2648 GCA_039931085.1 Acidobacteriota bacterium
AAAAATTCGTCAATAAATTTCCAACCATTTGCCTGATACATCGGCACATACCAAAGACTTGCGATGAGCAAACTCAAAATCGTTCCCCAAAACAAACTCAAAATAAATGTTTTATTCGGCAATTTCCACAATAAAAGATAATAAAATCCGACAATCGCAATTGGAAAAACGATTCCGATTAAACCTTTGGCAATCAGCGCAATACCGATGAAAAAGTGAAAAGTGAAAAGTGAAAAGTGAAAAGTGAAAAGTGAATTTTGACTCGGTTGCGGCTGTGCAACCTTGAGGCTGTTTGTTAAATCAAAAATAAAAAATCCGACCAAAGAAGCAGTAATTGGAAAAGTTAAAATAATATCGAAGCTCGCGCCGCGTGAAAATACGATTAAACCGATTGATGAAGCAGCAATCAGCGCGAGCCAGTTTGCGAATTCCGAATTCCAAATTCCAAATTCCAAATCATTTTGCGTCTTTCCGTCTTTCCGTCTGTTTGTTAAATTTCTTCCCAAAATCCACAAACTAAAAATCGTTAAAAGCCCGAAAATTGCCGAACCGAAACGCGCTGCAAATTCGGTTACGCCGAAAATTTTATATGAAAAAATCTGTAACCAATAAAGCAGCGCGGGTTTTTCAAACCAATCAAAGCCGCCTAGTTTCGGCGTAACGAAGTCGCCGCGTTCAAACATTTCACGCGCAATTTGCGAATATCTCGGTTCATCAGGACCGAGAAGCGGAATCGTCAAACCGAAAAAATAGACGAAAACGATCAAAAGCGCGAGTAAAAGCCACACAAAATGATTTTTGGTCTTTGATTTTTGGTCTTCGGTTTTTGTGTTTTTCGACATCTTCAATGAAAATGTAAAGTATCGCTGAAATAGTTTTTACAATCAATTATGAATAACCAATCACCAAAAACCAAAGACCAAAAACCAAAAACCGCCGTCATCGGCGTTGGTTCGCTCGGACAACATCACGCGAGAAATTTTGCGGAATTATCGAATGAAGGTAAAGGCGAATTCATCGGCGTTTGCGATTCAAACGAAGAAAATGCGCGGACGATTGCCGAAAAAAACAATTGCGAATATTTCACCGATTGGCGCGAATTATTGGACAAAGTTGACGCCGTTTCAATTGTTACGCCGACGGAAACACATTCGGAAATCGCCTGTGAATTTTTGGAAAAAGGCGTTCACGTTTTGGTCGAAAAACCATTTGCAAAAACTTTGGAAGAAGCCGATAAAATGATTGCGTCGGCGCAAAAAACCGGCGCGAAATTGATGGTTGGACATCTCGAACGCTACAATCCGGCGATGGTCGCGCTGCGTCCACACGTGACGAAACCGCTTTATTTTGAGATTCACCGCGTTTCGCCTTTTCCAAATCGCTCTTTGGATGTTGATGTCGTTTTGGATGTGATGATTCACGACCTTGATGCGATTCAGTGGCTCGTCGGCGAAAACGTCGAGGTCAGCGAAATCCGCGCCGTCGGAATTCCTGTCATTTCCGACAAAGTTGACGCGGCAAATGCGCGAATCGAATTTGAAAACGGCGCGGTTGCCAATATTACCGCGTCAAGAATCGGCACGGAAAAGATTCGTAAAACGCGCTTTTATCAAACAAATTCTTATGTCGTTTTAGATTACGGAACGAAATTTTCGTCAATTACGTCGCTCAATCCCGAAGCCGCACATCCGCTGCTCGGAATAAATATAAACCGTCTGGAAATCAACGACATCGAACCGCTCCGCGCCGAACTTTCCGCGTTTTTAGACTGCATCATCAACGACGACGCGCCGCCGATCAACGCCCACGACGGACGACGCGCTTTGAGTTTGGCACTTGGCGTTTTAGAAAAAATTAATGAACACGCGAACAAAATATTTCCAAAATGAAATCTGAAATTATTTCTAATTTTCTTCAAGAACGAATCGAAGCGAAAGATTTCCCGTCAGCCGTTTATCTCGTCGCGGAAAAAGGCGAGATTGTTTTGCAGGACGCGCTCGGTTTTGCTGTTGTCGAACCTGAAGAAATTGAAGCTAAAATTGATACTATTTACGATTTGGCGAGTTTGACGAAATCACTTGTTACGGGTTTGCTTTGTGCGAAGTTGATTGAACAAAACAAACTTAAATTTGAAGATAAACTTTTTCAATTTTTTATTTTATTCAATCGTGAGCAAAAGAGTAAAATAACCGTGCGGAATTTGCTTACTCATACTTCCGGGTTTCCTGCGTGGCTGCCGTTTTACCTGATTACAGATACGTGCTTACGAAGCATTTATTTGTCTTTTATTGCCGATGAGCAGCTTCAGACAGAGCCGCAGACACAAGTTGTTTACAGTGATTTGAATTTTCTAATACTGACTTTTTTAATTGAAAGATTTTATAATAATAAAATTGATAAAATTGCCACCGAAAATATTTTCGAGCTTTTAAAACTACAAAACACTTTTTACAATCCGCCGAAAGAACTGCAAAATCGAATCGGCGCGAGTGAAAAAGGAAACGAATTTGAAAAACAAACTTGCATTGAACAAGACTATCTTAAACCATCCGCTACCGCAGATGGCTCTGACAAATTTCGTGATTATCAAATTTGGGGCGAAGTTCACGACGGGAATTGTTATTTTATGAACGGCGTTTCCGGTCACG
>JBDTSO010000448.1:0-2639 GCA_039931085.1 Acidobacteriota bacterium
AAAGATTTTCGCGCAATCAGCGGCGAAGTCGTTTGAATGACGACGGAAGAATCCGGCTTTAATTTTCGTTTCAGCAAATTGTAAAACCGCGTCGTGTAAAGTTTGCCAAGCGCGAAATTATTCGGATCGGGAAAATCAACGATTGCCGCATCGAAAGGTTCGGTTTCCGTGTTGTCGAGCCAGACGAAAGCGTCGGCGTTGGTAACGTGAACTTTTGGATTATCGAAAGAATGCTGATTTAATTCGCCCAAAGCCGGAACGTGCTTTGAAACGCTCGTCATTTCCGGGTCGAGGTCAACGAGTTGGACGAATTCAACCGACGGATATTTCAAAATCTCGCGCAAAGCCAAACCATCGCCGCCGCCGAGAACTAAAATTCGTTTTGGATTTGCGCCAAACGCGCTCATCGCCGGATGAACCAATGCTTCGTGATAACGATATTCGTCAAACGAATTAAATTGCAGATTTCCGTTCAAAAAAAGCGCGTAGCCGGTTTTGCCTTTGGTAACGACGATTCGCTGATATGCCGAGCTTTTGGCGTAAATTATATTGTCGGTAAAAAGCTGGTCTTCGGCGAGCGAAGTTAAATAATCAGCTTTGATAAACGCAATTAACAGCAGAATAATAATGATAAAACCTTTAACGCGCAGAAAATTGACGTTCTTTTTGATTAAAGGTTCGAGCAGCCAAGTTCCCCAAATCCCGATTGCCGCATTAAGCATTCCGAACAGCAGCGAAGTTCTCGCCAAACCTAATTTCGGCACGAGAAAAAGCGGAAATAAAAGCGAAGCGACGAGTGCGCCGATATAATCGAAGGCGAGAACGCGCGAAATTAAATCCTTGAAGTCGAGTTCGTCTTGTAGAATCCGCATCAAAATCGGAATTTCCAAACCGACCAGCGTTCCGATACCGAAAACGACACAGTAAAGAACAATTGAAAAATAAGAAAGATGCGCGAAACTGAAAAACAGCAGCGGCGCGGAAAATCCGCCCAAAACGGCGACGGCGAGTTCGATGTCAACAAACTTTTCGGCGATGTGCTTTTCGATAAAACCTGAAAGATATGAACCGACACCCATCGCAAACAGATAAACGCCGATGATGATGGAAAACTGCGTAACCGAATCGCCTAAAACATACGAAGAAAGCGTCCCGGCGAGCAATTCGTAAATTAAACCGCAAGTGGCGATAACGAGAACATTGAGAAATAAAAGCGGAGTTCGGTTCATTACAAATAATTTACAGGGATAACAGGATTTACAGGGATAAGATAAGATTAAAAATCCTATTTATCCTGTTATTCCTGTAAATTTCTTACCCTTGAATTGCCGCCGCGATAATTATCGCAATGGCAATCATAATCGCGCCGATAACAATGCCGAGTGCGGTGTTTTGATCTTCTTCGATTTCTTTTCTTACTGAAAACGGCGTAAGTTTATCGAAAATAAAATAAGCGATGGCAAAAGCGATCAACCCAATCACGACAAACACGATGGTCGTTACCAAAGTTTCCAAAAGAGCATCGAGTTTGACAACAAAAGCAAGCATATTTAACATTTATTTTCCTCCACGAAAACCCGTATAAATAAACGGCATTCCAAAGCGCGAATTACTTCCCGAATTGGCGATTTCCCAGCCGAACCACGACGAAGCCAAATAAAAAAGAATAATTCCCGTTCCCAAAACTATGTAAAGCGTTTTTTTTATCATAACTTTAACAGTCAACAGTTATCAGTTATCAGTTATCAGTTTGAATTTTGTTGACTGTTAACTGTTGACTGCTAACTGTTATTGAACATACTTTCGCTCCAGCGGCGCGATTCAAACGAGAATTTGCGGAACAAATTCCAAAACGGAAGAATCGCCAACAAGATGAACGACAGCAGAAAATTTACGCCGCGCACGACGTTTTGTTCGACTTTGACGGTAACGGGCATCGGCGATTGGAAATTTTGCCAAGTTCCTTCGAGGCGCAAAGTGTATGTTCCGGCGGGCAAAGATGAAAGCGTCGCATCTGCGGCTTGTCCGCCTTCCGACCAGCTTTCGCCGTCTTCAACTCCTGAATAATACTCGATCGGAATATCAACGGATTCGACTTCGTTGTTCTGCTCGTTGACTAAATCAACATTCAAATCCGCCCAAGAATTATTGACCGGAGCGTTTGCCGTAATTTTTACGTTGCGATTCGCCTTAATTTCAAACGGCTGTGAAAAAACCGTTTGAGGTGTTGCGGCATTTATCGTCGGATCGAGCGTCAACTGCTGCGTCAAAGCCGTGCCGGTAAATCCGCTGATCGGAATCATAAAAATCGCCGCCATCAACAAAACGGCGAGCATCATAAAGCCGGCTTTGATGTAAAATCCGCCGGTGAACGGTTGATTCGGCGCGACCGAATAAGGTTTCGGCAAATTTTCGATGTTAAGTGATTTCTCAACTTCGGAATTTGTCAGATAAGTTCCGATTGACCAATTGACTTCGTTTGTGCCGAGTTCACGCGAAAGCATCAGCGGCGGCGCGACAAAATCAGCCGCGCGAACGGTTTCGCCCTGCTCGACGCGCCAGTAAAATTCGCCTTTGACATATTCGACCGTCGCAGGTGCGTCCTGGAAAATTTTGAAAGTTCTGCCGTTGAATTTCGC
>JBDTSO010000449.1:0-2638 GCA_039931085.1 Acidobacteriota bacterium
CTTTTCAAAGATCGTCTGTTTTTATTTTTGGGATGGAAAACAGACTCTCATCACGGACACGCTCACGCGCCCGACGGACTTACGCATTCGCACGAAGACGGACATTCACATAGCCACGACGAACATCATTCGCACGATCATAATCACGCGCACGACGGCTTGGCACATACGCACGGCGGTTCGACGCACACGCATCTGCCGCCCGAAAATATCACCTGGCGCAGTCTTTTGGCATTGGGAATTTCCGGCGGACTGCTGCCGTGTCCATCGGCTCTCGTGCTGATGCTCGCGGCGATTGCTAAAGGTCGCGTCGTTTACGGAATCCTCTTGACGCTGGTTTTCAGCTTCGGTTTGGCGGCGACTCTAACGGCTGTCGGCTTGGCGTTTTTATACACCGGAAAGTTTTTTAACAACCCGAAATTGAGCGAAAACCGTATTATCAAAGCTCTGCCCGTTTTCAGCGCATTTGTCATCGCTTGTGTCGGCGCGGTTATCTGTTATAACTCTATAATATAAGATTTTTTTTGAAGCGAGGTTTTCGATGCCGGAATTTTTACTGTTTTTTGCAACGTCAACGCCGGCGATTTTATCACTCGGATTTTTTCTCGGCTTGAAACACGCCACCGAAGCCGATCATCTGGCGGCGGTTTCGACTATCGTCAGCGAGCGCAAAAGCCTTTTGAGTTCGGCAATCGTCGGCGGTTTTTGGGGTTTAGGTCATACGATTTCGCTTTTCATCGCGGGCGTTTTAGTGCTTTTGCTAGACTTTAAAATCAGCGAAAAAACCGAACGAATGTTGGAATTCGGTGTTGGGATAATGCTTCTTTTTCTCGGCTTGAATGTTCTGCGAAAACTTATTAAAGGCGGAACGCTTCATTTTCATACACACGAACACGGCGAACACGCGCACGTTCACCCGCACGTTCACGAAGAAGGACACGAGGACGAACCGCACACGCATCACGGTTTTTCGTTCAGTCCACGCGCCTTATTAGTCGGAATGGTTCACGGAATGGCGGGAAGTGCGGCGTTGATGCTGCTCGTCATTCCGACTATCGGTTCAAATTGGGCTGGTTTGCTATACATCGCAATTTTCGGTGTCGGTTCAATCGGCGGAATGATTTTAATGAGCCTGCTCGTAGGGCTGCCTTTTCATTTAACCGCTTCGCGTTTAACCCGATTTAGTTTTATTCTCCAATCCATCGCAGGTCTTTTCAGCATCGGCATCGGACTTTATATAATTTACGAAAAAGGCGTTATCGAAGGGTTATTTGTTTAATTTTCAGCCGGATATGCCGACATTTTTTCTCAAAACTCCAGAAAATTTTAGTTTTTCGCGCACGGTTTTCAGTCATGGCTGGTGCGAACTTCTGCCGTTTGAACTCGACAAGGAAAATTGGCGGTTGAGTTATGTTTTCGACATTTCAAAAATTCCTGTTCCGGCAATTATCAGCGAAACTGACGGCAAAATTAAAATCGAAGTTGCTAACGGCGAAATTGACAAGGAAAAACTTCTGCGTGATGTCAGACATATTTTGCGGCTCGATGATGATTTAAGCGAGTTCTACAAACTCACAAAAAAAGATTTCGCGTGGCTTTCCGCAACAAACACGGGCAGAATGCTTCGTTCGCCGACGGTTTACGAAGATTTAGTGAAAACCATCTGCACGACCAATTGTTCATGGGCGTTGACGAAAAAGATGACGACAACTCTGGTTGAAAAACTCGGAACGCCCGCCTTAAATGGCAAACGCGCTTTTCCGACCGCCGAACAAATGGCAAACGAATCAGCCGAATTTTACAAAAGCGAAATTCGCGCTGGTTACCGCTCTTCTTATTTTGCCGAATTAGCCGAATCCGTCGCCGGCGGAAAAGTAAATCCCGAAAGCTGGCTCGATTCCGATTTGCCGACCGCCGAACTTAAAAAGGAAATGAAAAAAATCAAAGGTGTCGGCGATTATGCTGCGGAAAATCTCCTAAAACTCGTCGGACGCTATGACGGACTCGCGCTCGATTCGTGGCTGCGTTCGCAATTTTACAAAAAACGCAACAACGAAACAGTTTGCGACGACAAAGAAATCATAAAGTATTACGAGAAATTTGGCAGTTGGCGCGGACTCGTGATGTGGTGCGATATGACCGAAAGATGGCACGAGAAGTCAGAACCACCTGCGGTAGCGGGTGGTTGAACGTAGTTGTGAAAATTTGACTTTAAACTTTAACCGTCCGCTACCGCAGGCGGTTCTGACCTCTTGCGGCTGACAAATAAATTACCTTTCACCCAAAAACGCCACGGTTTTTCAGCGAATTCTTCGGCGTAATCAATTCCGATGCGTTTTCCGCTTTCGATTTCGGTGTTGGAAATTTTTTTTCCTTCTTCAAGCCAGACGCGGTTTCCGAGCAAATCTTCATTATTAAAAGTTTTATCAATTCCGAGCGCGATGCAGAGTTTTCCGGGTCCCGAAGTCAAATTTTTATCCGACATTTTGCCGCGTCTTTCGCGCATAATCTCGATATTTTCAACGGGTTCAACGCCGCGAATTAAAATCGCGTGCGGCGTATCTTTTTCACCGACGACGACGTTAAACTGAAAATACATTCCGTAAATGAAGAAAATATAAACAGTTCCGCCGACGGC
>JBDTSO010000450.1:0-2593 GCA_039931085.1 Acidobacteriota bacterium
CCGGCGCGAAAAGCGGATGCGAGCGCGAACGAAAAGTATGTTCCATATACAGCGAGTGCATATTCATCTTTAAGGCGGCAAATGTTCTGATCTGGCGTTTGACGTAATCGAGTTTCGGCACGATGCCGCGCGAAATGTCGTCGGAAAACGCGCGGTAACGCATCGTCGGATAATCAATAATTTTCACGCCCTGAACATAAACATTCGCGCCCTCGCCGCGAACTAACTGCTTCAAAGTCTGCAAACCGTAAAACGTCCCGGCTTCGGTTTTGCCGCCGACGATTATTTTGTTTGCCCCGACAATTAAAACGTAACCTTCATCGCTCAAATCAGCCGGAATTTGAAAATTAACTTTTGCAAACTCTTTTTTTATTCGAGAATCGGCGAGCGAGCCGATCAAAATATTTCCCCTGCCGATTTTCAGTGCGATATTCGCCGTTTGTTTAACGTCGGCAATAAAATCATTCGCGGCAAAAAGGTCTGCCGCCGACCGCGAATCGGCGGGCGAAATCGCGCTTCCCGCTTTCAACTTAAAAATTTCGTTCGTCGTTTCGATCTGTTTCGGCTCAGGTATCACTTGAATCGCAATATTCGGCTGCCCGCCAAAAATGTTCGACGGGAAAACGATGCCGACCAAAATCAGGGCGCAGAAACAAAATTTGTTTGACACGCGAAAAAGCCTCATAACAAAACTTGCAGACGAAAACTTGAATTTTACGGAAAGTGTTAGTGGACTAGACCACCTGATATGTTGATTAAACTTTATAACGACTTTGACTGTCAACCGAAAAGTTAAAAAAATTTAACATCGGCAATTTCGACGGACGAAATTTTTGCCTCCGTTAGATTTATAAGCACAATTATCTCAGTAATTTATGGCAATTCCAGAAGTAAAAATTTATTCGTCTGCCGGCTCGAAAAATTTATTTGCTAATGTTTCTTCTTGAAATCGAAACGGTTAAATGTTATTTCTGAAGTGGTCTAGTCCACAATATCTTTTTACCGGGAAAATTATGAATTTGAATCTCGACCGCATCAGCAGTGTGCCGCTTTACGCGCAAATTCAGGAAAAACTTCGCCGCCGAATCGAAACGGACGAATTAAAAGCGGGTGCGGCAGTTCCGTCCGAGCGCGAACTGGCGGAAATGTTCAAAGTCAGCCGGATGACCGCGCGGCAGGCAATTAACGCTTTGAAAAGCGAAGGCTTCGTTTATCAGGAACGCGGTGTCGGCACATTCGTTTCCAAGCGCAAACTCGACGTTCACACTAGAAATTTGATTGGATTTACCGAAGAAATGCTTGCGCGAGGACTCGCGCCAAGCACGAAAATCCTGCTCTCGCGCCGCGAGAAAGCCGCACCGGAAACGGCGAAAGAATTAGGTTTGAGCGACGGCGGCGATGACGAAGTTTTTCACTTCCAGCGTCTGCGTCTGGCGGACGGATTGCCGCTCGCGTTTGAAGACGGATATTTGCCGGCGAAACGATTTCCGCGTCTTGATGAAAAAAAATTGGGAAACGAATCGCTGTACAAGATTTTGGAAAACGATTACGGCATCGTTATGCACCACGCCGAAGAAATTTTGGAAGCGACGTGCGCGACCAAAGAAATTGCCAAAGCGTTGACGATAAAGGCGAAATCCGCGCTTTTGATTGTTCATCGCGTCGTTTTCACCGAATCGAATACGGCGGTTGAATCGGTTAGAACCTTTTACCGCGCCGACCGTTATCGCGCGACATTTTTTCTGACCAAAAACGGGCAATGAAGTTCAAAGTCCAATTATGAAGTCCAAAGTCCAAAGTCTAAAGTCCAAAGATATTCGGTCGTGTTCCGTCTTTGCGTCTCTGCGTCTTTGCGGAATGTTTTTTTTATTTATTTTGCCCTGCTTCGCGCAAAACGATTTGCAAAAAATCGAAAACGGCGGTTTTGTTCGTAATTGGCTCGTTTCCAATGCTTTTCCAGTGGAAATTGACGCAGGCGCGTGGGAAAATTTCAATCGTTTTAACGTCGAACGTCTGCCGCAGAAGGATTGGCTCGCGCCATTCGGCGGCGTTAAAAAAATTAAACCGCAGACGGGAACGCAGCCCGCCGGTTTTAAAGTCGATGGGCAAACAAATCCTGAAGAACCAATCAAACCGACAAACACGCCTCTGCCGGAAATCGGCGCGGCGAGCGAGACGAAAGTTCTGGCGGATGCAACCGAAATCGTTTGGCGCGAAGTAAAACTCGAAAATCCGAACATTGATTTTTGTCAAATTTTCGGCGCGAAACAAATCGGCACGGCTTATGCGGCGAGTTATATAAATTCTGGTAAAAACGAAATTAGATTCATCGAAACCGACGGTTTTCTCGGTACGATCTGGCTTAATGGCGAGAAAATTTACGACGGTTTCGTTTTAAACGCGCCGCGCCGCGCCGTCGCCGAATTTCGCAAAGGAATGAATCTTCTGCTTGTTCGCGCGTCGGGCGTGTCCGGCGATTATTGGCGCAAAAACGGTGGTTGGACGGCTTTGATCCGATTTTGGAACAGCGAAGCGAGTTTGAACGAATCGCTTCTTTCAAATTCAAAAAATCCAGCAAACGGCACGATTTTTT
>JBDTSO010000451.1:0-2584 GCA_039931085.1 Acidobacteriota bacterium
CACCAGAACAGATTCGCCTCCACGAAGTGTGTTATAAAACTAAGCCTTCGAGCGAAAAACTGTCAAGTTAGTTTTCAAAAAGATTTGCTTTAGAATCTTGCTTGACCGTTAAAAACTGGCGTGATATTCTTAACTCTTTTGTAAGTAAGTGATTTTTTTCACTTGCTATAATTAAACAAGTTTATCAAACAATTTTATTAAGATATGTTTTTGCTAATGTTTCAAGAAGTTCGGCTTGTGCCGGACGGCACAATGTATATTCACATTGCGCTCATTTTATTGATGATTTGGGTTTTGAATCGCACGTTTTTTCGCCCGATAAACAACATTCTCAAAGCGCGTGAACGCAGCAAAGGCGGACGTTCCGGCGAAGCGCAGACTATTCTCGAACAAATCGGCGAAAAACAGAACCGTTATAACGAAGCGATGCTCAAAGCCCGTTCCGAAGGTTATGAAATTATCGAAAAGGAACGCGGCGCGGCGATTTCTCAAAGAGTAGAGAAAGTCAGTTCCATCAAAGAAGAAGTCGCTCAAAAAATTGAACGCGAAAAACAGGAAGTGGAAAAGCAGACGATTGACGCCACAGCAGCAATCGCCGACGATGCGGAAAAAATTGCCGATCAAATCAGCGCGAATCTTTTGAAAACAGCTTAAATTTTTAAGGTTCAAAATTGAAATCTTGAACCTGAATCTTGAATTCTTATGTTAGCTTTTATTTTAATCTTTGCCGCCGAAAAAAGTGCGACAGGTGAATCCGGCTACAACAATTTTGTTCACTTCTGGAACAGTTATTTCAATTATCCGGGTTTTGAATTGTGGCGATTTATAAATCTCGCAATTTTCGTCGCCATAATGGTTTATCTGTTGAAAAAACCTCTGACCGACGCTTTCAAAGCGAAACGCGAAACGATTCGCGCCGAACTTATCAAAGCCGAGGAAGAACGACAGGCAGCGTTGGCAAAATTGACCGCAACCGAAGCGAAACTCAGCCGTCTTGACGCGGAATCTGCCGAAACCATTGAACGTGCGCGGCGTGAAGCCGATGCCGAAAAAACCAGAATCGCCGAGCAGACTGCGTTTGAAATCAACAAGATACGCGAACAAGCCGAACAGGAAATCGAGCGGACGAGCAAATTGGCAAATTTAAAACTTCGCCGATTTTCCGCCGAAGAAAGTATTCGCCTCGCCGAAGAAAAAATTAAAAATAATATTAACGCTGAAAAAGATGCGCGGCTGATAAAAGTCGGCATCGAATCAATCGGAGGGTTAAACTAAATGAGTGTTGAAACCGTCGCCCGCCGTTACGCCACCGCATTAGCTGATGTCGTTATCAAAACAGGTGATGCAAATTCAGTGAAAACCGAGCTGAAAACTTGGGAAGAAATGATTTCTTCAAACGGTCAATTGCAGCAAGCGTTCAGCAATCCGTCCATCGCGCAGGAAAACAAAGAAAAAGTTTTAGAAAATCTGATTGAAAAAACCAGACCGACAAGGACAACCGCCAACTTTTTGCGGGTTCTCCTGCGAAACAGTCGTTTGACCGAAATCAGCGAAATCAATGAGCGTTTTGACAGCGTTTTGGATGAAAGAAGCGGCATTGTTTCCGCACAAATCACGTCGGCGCGTCCAATTTCTGATAGCGGAAAAACGGAGTTGGAAACGAATTTGAATAAATTGACGGGTAAAAAAATCAGTCCGAATTATATCGTTGACGAAAGCATCATCGGCGGGATTATTACCAGAATCGGCTCGACCGTTTATGACGGTTCGATAAAAACAAAATTAGAAGAACTTAAATTACAATTAATTAATGGGTAATTTTTTGAATTACTCATTGTCCGTTAAAAGAATATGGAAGCAATAAAAGCCAACGAAATTAACGAAATTATTCGTTCACAAATTGAAAATTTTGATACCAGTATGACGGTTGATGAAGTCGGAACGGTCATCAAAGTCGGCGACGGAATTGCCGAAATTCACGGACTCGAAAAAGTGATGGCGGGCGAACTGCTCGAATTTCCGCACGAAGTTCGCGGTCTTGCGCTCAACCTCGAAGAAGATAAAGTCGGCGCGGTGCTTTTCGGAGATTTTCAGAAAATCAAAGAAGGCGACGAAGTTAAACGCACGAAACATATTATGAGCGTGCCGGTCGGCGACGCGATGATCGGGCGTGTAGTTGACGCGCTCGGTCAGCCGATTGACGGCAAAGGCGAGATTTTGACCAGCGAATTTAATCCGATTGAACGTATCGCGCCCGGAATTATTGATCGTCAGCCGGTAAAAGAACCGCTTCAAACAGGTTTGAAAGCGATTGACGCGATGGTGCCGATTGGTCGCGGACAGCGCGAACTGATTATCGGCGACCGCCAAACCGGAAAAACCGCCGTTGCAATTGATACGATTATCAATCAAAAAGGCAAGGACGTGATTTGCGTTTATGTCGCCATCGGGCAGAAATCTTCGACCGTCGCGCAGGTGGTTGAAAAACTTCGTGAATACGGCGCGATGGATTACACAATTGTCGTTTCGGCTTCGGCTTCCGATCCGGCGGCGATGCAGTTTCTCGCTCCTTACGCGGGCGTTG
>JBDTSO010000452.1:0-2570 GCA_039931085.1 Acidobacteriota bacterium
GAGATATTTCTGCTTGACGATGCCAACACGATTCTCAAAAAATTCAAAAAAGCTGTCACCGATTCGGGAACTGAAATAAAATTTGACCAATCGCGTCCGGCAATCAACAATCTGTTGACGATTTATCAATTGATGACCGACAAAACGCCGGAAGAATGTGAAGCAAATTTTGAAGGCAAAGGCTACGGACATTTCAAAACCGAATTAGCCGAAGCCGTCATCGAATTTCTGAAACCGTTTCAGGAAAAAGCAAAATCATACACGGACGCGGAGTTAAATGAAATCTTAAAAAACGGTGCGGAAAAAGCGCGAACGATTGCCCGCGAAACTTTAGATGAAGTTTACGCGAAAATGGGAATCGTCGGCGCGGTTTAATTTAGAATTGACGGTTAAAACCATTTGATCGTCATTTCGATTAACTTTCGTTTGAAATCGGTGTAGGGCGGCATCATCAATTGCAGACCGCTTGGCAGAACCTGTTTGAGAATGCCGCGGGCGTTGGAAAATGCTTCAAATCCGAATTTGCCGTGACCTTTGCCGATGCCGCTGTTGTTGATGCCGCCGAACGGTAGATTGTGGTTGAAAAAATGCACGTCGTTGTTGTTGATGCACGTTCCGCCGGCGCGTGTATTGTCAATGATTCGATTGACGTTTCGTGAATTTTTGCTGTAAATATAGAGCGCGAGCGGCTTTTCGTTTTCGCGGATAAAACTGATCGGTTCTTCGAGATTTTTGTATGTGTAAAGCGGCAGAACGGGACCGAAGATTTCATTTTTCATCAGTTCGGAATCGAGCGGCGCATCTTCGACAATCGTCGGCGCGATAAATTTTTCGGCACGATTTTCTTTGCCGTCCGCAATGATTTTCGCGCCCTTTCGGGCAGCATCGTCAATATAGCTTTTTATGCGGTCAAAATGTTTTTCGTTGACGATTCGCGCATAGCTTTCCGAATTTTCAGGTTTCGCGCCGTAAAATTCAGAAAGCTGTTTCTGTATCGCTTCGGAAAACTCCCGTCGTTTGCTCTCGTGAACGAAAACATAATCGGGCGCGATGCAGATTTGTCCGTTGTTGGCAAATTTTCCCCACGCAATCATCTTCGCCGCGTTTTTTATATCAGCGGTTTCGTCAACAATCGTCGGTGATTTTCCGCCGAGTTCGAGTGTAACGGAAGTCAGATTTTTCGCCGCGGCAGTCATCACAATTTTGCCGACGGACGGTGCGCCCGTGAAAAAAATATGATTAAACGGCAATTCTAAAAGCGCGGTTGAAGTTTCAACTCCGCCTTCGACCAGTGCGACTTCCGATTCGTCAAACAATTTGCCGACGATTTCGCGCATCACGGCGGAAGAATGCGGAGTCATTTCCGAAGGTTTGATAATGACGCAATTGCCTGCCGAAATCGCCGAAATGAGCGGTCCGAAAGTTAAGTTAAACGGAAAATTCCACGGAGAAACAATCAAACAAACGCCCTTTGGTTCGTATTTTATCCACGAGGATGAACCAAAAAGCGACAAAGGCGTGGCGACTTTGCGCGGTTTCATCCATTTTTTCAAGTTTCGCATCGCGTGTTTAGCTTCAGAAACAATCGGAAAAATCTCGGTCAAATCGGTTTCGGCGGCGGCTTTACCGAGGTCTTTGAAACACGCTTCACGAATCCGTGCGCGGTATTCGATTTCGACGGCGTATTTCAAAGCCTTGATTTTCGCTTTGCGTTCTCCTGCGGTCGTGTTGCCAATGTCGTATTGATTTTCGCTTTGCAGTCGGAAAATTCTTTGATAATCGCCGGAAGCCGTTTGAACAGTCGCATTCGTCGTCATTGTTTTAACCTCTTGTGTGAATTATCGCAAAAAAGTGCGGATTTTGTTAATTTGCAATTGCGTAATTTCGCGTTTCACAAAGAGAAAAAGAATATTTTAATAATCGAAACGGAAAATTTGCTTCCGAATTTATTTGATTTTGTGTGTTTGAGTTCGGTTTGATGAAGTTCGGTGATCCGTTAAAAAACGGAAAGCCCAAGACCTGCGCCGCGTGTTTGATTTTTCACCGCGATTGCGCGATTTATTGTGTCCTGTGTTATTTAAATAAAATTACTTAAGTGTCTTCGTTGATGAAACTACGGAATTTTTCGATTTTGATTCTTTGATAAACAGCGCGACCATATTTGATTCTTCGACTTTAGCGGTTACGGGAGCAAATTTGAATTTTGCTTCGGCATCGCCGATTTTGAGAAAAACCTTGAAAATCGGATAATTCTTCCAGATTGGTGATGATTGAGTGTCAAGTTTAATTTTATCAACATTCACCGTCGAAGTTTCAAAAGTGTGAATATTGTCGTCAGATTCATATCGAATACTTTCGGGCGAAATATAGAGAGAACCCGTGCAGCGTTTCGTGAAATTTCCGTTGTCGTCGTGATAGACGCGAAAAACCGCACTGCCGCCGTTTTTGATGGCTTCCCGCATAGCTTCCCGCGCTTCGGTTAAATTATTCAAGCCATATAGATTGACAAAACCGAGCATTTGATAAGCCGCCGGTTCACTTGGCTTCAGTTTAATTGCGGTCTGCAAAAG
>JBDTSO010000453.1:0-2567 GCA_039931085.1 Acidobacteriota bacterium
CCGGGCGTTCCCCACAAAATAAACGAAAATATATGTTTTTGCTCAATCGCCAAGCGTAGCGGTTTGCCCGCGCCGACCAGATGTTTTTGCCCGACGTAATCTTCTAATTTTTGCGGTCGAATTTTATTTGCCAGAGGTTCCATAAAAAATTATTTTTCGTCACTCATAAAACGATAACCGACACCGCGCACGGTTTGCAGAATTTGCGGGTTGTTCGGTTCGTCTTCCAAATATCGCCGCAAACGCACGATGAAATTGTCAATCGCGCGCGTGTCGGTATCTTCGTGTAAATCCCAAACTTCGTCCAAAATTGTTTTGCGCGAAACCGCATTTCCGGCGTTTTCAATCAAATGACGCAAAAGTTTGGCTTCCATCAAAGTCAGATGAATCGTTTCCGTTTCGGTGCTGATTTCCAGATTCGGAAAATTGATGATTTTATTGTTGATGACGAAAGTTTCCTTTGAAACCAGTGAAGTTTGGGCGGAATTATTTTCGCGTTTGAGCCATTCGCGCCGCCGCAAAAGTCCGTTCAAACGCGCCATAAAAATTGAAAGCTCAAAAGGTTTCGGCAGATAATCGTCCGTTCCGGCTTCAAATCCCTGCAAAACGTCTTCGGGACGATTTCGCGCCGTGAGCATCAAGATCGGCGTGAAATTTTCCGCCTCGCGCAAAGTTTTGGCAACTGTAAAACCACTTAATTCCGGCAGCATCACGTCCAAAACAATCGCGTCAAACTCTTTGTCTTCAACCAGTAAAATCTCCAAAGCTTGTTTTCCGTCGCCCGCAATTTCGACCTCGAAGCCTTCCGCTTCGAGATTGAACCGCAATCCGTCCGCAATGTGCTGTTCGTCTTCGACAATTAAAATCTTCATCTCTTTATCATTTCTTAATCGTCAATTGTTTTAAGAATTATCGAAATACCACTTTAAAAATAGTTTATCAACAACTTAAGCTGAAAATTCGACGGCGAAAACGATTTACGATTTACGATTAACGATTTTGGGAATTTGCACAATAAAGATGCTTCCCTTTTCTTCACCTTTGCTTTCCACCCAAATTTTTCCTTTGTGTTTCTTGATAAGAGTGCGGACGATATAAAGTCCCAAACCTGTGCCTTTTGCCTTTTGCGTCGAAACATTCGGCACACGGTAAAATCTTTTGAAAATACGTTTTAATTCTTTCGGCGCAAGACCGACACCCGAATCTTTAATCCGAATTTCGGCATTTTTCTCATTCCAATTTTTTATTTGAATTGAAACTTTTATATTGTCTTTGGAATATTTGACGGCGTTGTCAATCAAATTTGTAAAAACGGTTTGCAATTCCGCCGCATCTCCTAAAACTTTTATACTATTTTCAACTTCGGCGAGTTCGATGGCGGTTTCGTTTAAGTTGTAACGACTGCGAATTATTTCAATTGATTCTTTGAGAAGTTTTTCGAGATTAATTTCAGAAATGTTGAGCAAAAGTTTACTCTCTCTCGTGCGTCCGGCTTGCAGAACTTGTTCGACCGTATTCAAAAGACGATTGCTGTCAGAAATCATTACGTCGTAAAATTCACGGCGTTTTTCTTCGGAAACTTCGCGCGTTTTCAAGGTTTCTAAATAAAGCCGAATTGACGCAATCGGCGTTTTCAGTTCGTGCGTTACGGCATTTAAAAATGCGTCCTGCTGTTCGTTACGGCGGATTTCGCGGAGCAGAAATGTCGTGTTCAGAACCAAACCCGTAATAATCAGAGCAAAAAAGATAATGCCGAAAACGAGCAGCGCAACTTCGCGCAGATTGAGCAAAATCCAGCCGACATTCAAGGCAATCGCCAGCGCGACCAGACAAATTCCCAACACGAGAAAAGCAACCGCAGTTTTTCGCCTTCCGCCAACACGCATTCTTAAAGGATAAAGGATAAAGGCGAAAGGCGAAAGGTTAAGAAAAGACAAAACAAAATTTAAGGCGAAAGTTTCCGAAGATGATTCCGAAACTTTCGCCTTTATCCTTTATCCTTTAGTTTACGCTGCTTCCTGAAACGGTTCGGCTTGAATTTCCTTTTCAATTTCGTAGCCGTAAACATCGCTGACCAAACCTAATTTTTCTAAAAATTTGATCTGCACCCAATTGACATCGAATTCATACCACGTCAAACCGTGTTTCGCCGAACGCGGGTGCGCGTGATGATTATTGTGCCAGCCTTCGCCGAAAGTAACTGCGGCGATTAAACCGTTGTTGCGCGAATCGTCGCGCGTTTCAAAACGTCTCGAACCCCACAAATGCGTCGCCGAATTAACCAGCCAAGTCGAATGCCAGCCAACCACTTGACGCAGGAAAATTCCCCATAAAACCATCGGAAATCCGCCGATGAAATATAAAATAACCGCAGCAATAATCGGTGTAACATAGTAATAATTCGACATAAAGCGGTGAACTTTATCTTTCATCAAATCCGGCGCGTAACGCCACTGTGTTTCTTCGGTTTGATTTTGCGCCGTGCCTTGAAAAATCCAGCCGACGTGCGCCCAAAATGTTCCGCCGCGCGGTGAATGCGGGTCTTTTTCGGTTTCGGTAAAAGCGTG
>JBDTSO010000454.1:0-2561 GCA_039931085.1 Acidobacteriota bacterium
GACGAAAAAGCCGTCAAACGCGCGGGCTTGGATTATTGGGACGAAGTAAAAATTCATCGTCATTTCGATTTGGAAAATCTTTACAAAGCACTTCCAAATTCACGATTTCTTTACTTCACAACCAAAAGCAAAAAAAAATACACTGATCTTCAATTTCAGGACAAAGATTGTTTAATTTTCGGACGTGAAACGCGCGGACTTCCCGAAGATTTATTAAAAGCCAATTGGGAAAGGTGTTTGACGATTCCAATGCCGAATAAAAACGTCCGCAGCATAAATCTCGCCACAAGTGCCGGAATTGTACTTTACGAAGCCTTGCGGCAAGTCGGATTTCCCGAACGCCGAACTTAAATCGTTTTGCCGATTTAAAATTCAAGTCAATCATTGAATTTGTTCTTAAACTGTTGATTTTATTTACAATTCTTTACATTTTAGATTCAAAAAGTTGTCATCCTTTTAACGCTCAAAAGCATCATAATTTGTACAACACAACAAACAAAATTTGCTTTGTTGAATATAATTTAGGAGAAACAAAGAAATGAGATTCTTAAAGAGTTTTTTAATTTTATCAGTTGTCGCAATTTTAGGTTTTTCTTCGCTCAATGTTCAGGCTCGAAGTTTTTCCGACGACGGAAATTCTTCGCAGACACCAATTGAACGAAAAGTTTTCAAGGAAATTTTAACAATGCCGTATTACGGTTTGTTCGACAATATTTCCTTTAAGGTTGACGGAAGTACCGTAACTTTATACGGCAAAGTCAGAAACGCGATTAACAAATCTGATGCCGAAAATTACGTTAAAGACATAAAAGGCGTAACAAATGTCGTCAATAATATCGAAATTTTGCCGCTTTCGAGTTTTGATGATTCGATTCGTTACCAATTAGTCCGCGAATTTTCGCGCAGCGGCGGAGCGTTTTACAGATATTTGCAAGGCACAAACCCTTCTGTGAGAATTATCGTTGATAACGGTCACGTTTCGCTTGAAGGATACGTTGCCAATCGCAGCGACGCGAATTTGGCGAATATTTTAGCGAACGGTGTTCCCGGAGTTTTCAGCGTTGATAATAATTTAGTGGTCGAAAAGGGAAAAATTCGTTAATTTTTTGAAAAACATTTGATGTGAAGGACTCAATAAAGTTACTGTGTTCTTCACATTACCAGAAACAGCGAATTCTGTGACAACACAAGAGGTTATTTTTATAATAGACAGGAAAGAAAGTTGTATGAGAAAAGATGCGGAAGATCGTGATAATCAAGAAAGCGAACGTATGATTCACTGTTCACGTGCGGTTTCGCCGTCAAAATACATCTTAACTTTTTAATCGGGTATTTGGTAAATTTATTCAAGGAGGGAGATTATGTTGAAAAAAATATTTCTATTTTTGACGTTTGTTTTTTGTATAATTTTATTTTCCGGCTCGGCGGTTTTCGCGCAAACCACAACAGGAATGGCAAGCGTTGCCAATACGAAAACCGAGCGGAATATTCGCAAGGAAATTCTTTCGCTGCCATATTATGGCGTTTTTGATGCTATCGGTTATCAGCTAAACGGTGATACCGTAACCTTAAACGGTTATGTGGTTCGTCCAACAACAAAAAGCGACGCGGAAGCATCGGTTAAAGATGTTGACGGAGTGACTAACGTCGTCAATAACATCAAAGTTTTACCGCTTTCGCCGATGGATGATCGCATCCGTGTGCGAACTTATCGGGCGATTGCCGATCAGGGCAGTCTTTACCGCTATTTGCTCGGCACAAACCCCGCGATTCGAATCATCGTTAATAACGGTCACGTTTCGCTCGAAGGCATCGTGTCGGATGAAACCGATAAAAATCTGGCGGGCATTGCCGCCAAGGAAATTTTCGGAGTTTTCAGCGTGGAAAACAATTTACAACTCGAAAAACGCGTCAGCTAATTAAATCGGCGCGATTACAAATTTAATTTAACCGAGACCGAGCGTTTTCGCCCGGTCTTTTTATTTTCAGTTTGCAAAATCCTCCCTAATCAGGCATTATTCTCGTTTATTTTAAATTCACTATTTACACTATGATTAACAAAGAAAATATCAGAAACATCGCTATCATCGCGCACGTTGACCACGGCAAAACGACTTTGGTTGACGCGATGCTCAAACAATCAGGCACGTTCCGAGACAACGAAGCCGTTGCCGACCGCGTGATGGATTCGATGGATTTGGAGCGTGAACGCGGCATTACGATTATGGCGAAAAACGCTTCTGTGCATTACGGCGATTATAAAATCAATATTTTAGACACGCCCGGTCACGCCGATTTCGGCGGCGAAGTCGAGCGTGTTTTGAAAATGGTTGACGGCATCGTTTTACTAGTTGACGCGGCGGAAGGCTGTCTGCCGCAAACCCGTTTTGTGCTTCGTAAAGCTCTCGAACTTGGACTTCCGGCAATCGCGCTCGTCAATAAAATTGATCGTCAGGATTCGCGCCCCGAAGAAGTTTTAGACGAAATTTACGATCTTTTTATTGATTTGGGCGCGGACGACAAGCAGATTGATTTTCCGGTGCTGTATTCAATTTCGCGCG
>JBDTSO010000455.1:0-2560 GCA_039931085.1 Acidobacteriota bacterium
CGCGGCGCAGTTTGACGGCGGCGTTGGAGACTATGGGAATTGAAGTTCCCGAAAGAATGTAACTCGATTTTGGATTTTAGATTTTGGATTTTGGATCCACAAGAGTTTGGTAAAGACTTGGTTACTTGCTTCTTTTCGATTATTCTGTTAAAAATTTATCTTGCTATGCAGACTTTATCGTTAGAATTTAATGCAAATTTTCGTTGGTGGCGTTATCGAAAACCGGCGGCGATGAGTCTTGTTTAATGGCGGATATGTGAAAATTCCGCACCAATAAGTTTTAAGATTGACCGTCAAACCTTTAACAAAAGTTTGACGGTTTTTTATTTTCGATGCAAAATTTGAAACCCGAAAATTTCTCTTCTTTTCGAGCGCAGACCGAAAAAGGCAATGTCGTTCCCGTAACTTTGACGGTCGCGGCGGATTTGCTGACACCGTTTGGAACTTATTTGCTGTTGCGTGAAAATGCGAAGTTTTCCTTTTTGCTCGAATCCATCGAAGGCGGCGCGAATCTGGCGCGATATTCGTTTTTGGGCGCGAATCCGCAGAAGATTCTGCGCGGGCGTGACGGGAAGACAATTGTCGAAGAAGACGGCGAACAAACGACTTCCGACAAAAATCTGCTAGAAAGTTTGCGCGAAACCTTTAAAAATAAAAAGTTCGCCGAAGATTATCAAATGGCTCCGTTTGCGGGCGGCGCAGTCGGTTTTTTCAATTTCTCGGCGGTCGGACTTTTTGAAAAATCGCTGCAAACCAGTGAAACGGAAGACGGTTTTTGGCTCATTTTCCGCACGACCGTCGCGTTTGACCACGCTTATCAACAGATAAAAATTACGACGCTGGTTTTTACCGACGAGAGCGAAAATCTCGAAACGCTTTATCAAAACGCCGTCGCGGAAAATGAAAAAATCGCGCAAATTCTGCAAAATACACCGCAGATTCCGGTTTCGTCGAAAATGAAAACGGCTGAAAAAGTTTCGTCGAACTGGAAAAAGGAAAATTTTCTGGCGGCGGTTTCGCGCATTAAGGAATATATTCTCGCCGGAGATTGTTATCAAGCCGTTATTTCACAGAGGTTTATCAAGAAAACTCCGGCTTCGGCGGTGGCGATTTATCGCGCACTGCGTTCGCTGAATCCGTCGCCGTATATGTTTTTGTTCGAATTCGGCGGCAAATCAATCATCGGCGCGTCGCCCGAAATGCTCGTCAGATGTCGCGGGCGAAATGCCGAATATTGTCCGATTGCTGGAACGCGGCGGCGCGGCGCGAATGAGCGTGAAGACGCGGAATTAGCCGAAGAAATGCGAAACGACGCGAAGGAGACGGCGGAACATTTGATGCTGGTTGATCTCGGCAGAAACGATCTCGGCAGAATCGCCGAATACGGTTCTGTTAAAGTTGACAGGTTGATGACCGTCGAAAAATATTCGCACGTTCAGCATCTCGTCAGCAATCTGTCGGCTAAACTGGACGACGGGAAAGACTGTTTTGATGCACTGGCAGCGTGTTTTCCAGCGGGAACAGTTTCCGGTGCGCCGAAAGTTCGCGCGATTGACATTATACGGGAATTAGAACCGGAAACGCGCGGCATTTACGCGGGTGCGGTCGGTTATGCCGATTATGCCGGAAATCTCGACACCTGCATTGCGATTCGGACGATTGTCTTGGAAAACGGTACGGCTTCGGTTCAGGCAGGCGCGGGCATCGTCGCCGATTCCGTGCCGGAAAAAGAGTTTGACGAAACCGTTCACAAAGCGCAGGCACTTTTGCGGGCGATTGAGATTGCCGAAGGTTAATCTTAGAAATTAATTTTGCTCGAACGAATTAAAAAGGATATTTTATTTGCCCACGAATTACGCGGATTAACGCGAATAAAAGCAAATCCATTTTTATTCGCGCAGATTAGCGTAATTCGCGGGCAAAGATTATCGAAATTCGCGGGCAAAAATTATCGAAAATTTAGAAATTTATTATAGAAAATTATGTTAATTGTGATGAAAGCCGACGCGACGAAGGATGATGTCGAACGTGTCGTTGAAATTGTTGAAAAATTGGGGTTTCGCGCACATTCAATGCCGGGTGAAAGCCGCACGGCAATTGGGATTACGGGCAATGACGGTTCGGTTGACCCGACGCATTTTGAAAATCTGTCGGGTGTTGCCGAAGCGATTCGCGTGACGAAGCCGTATAAACTTATTTCCAAAGATTTGCGCCCCGAAAAATCGGTCATCAAAGTAGGAAATGCGACCATCGGAGGCGATGAACTGGCGATTATCGCCGGACCGTGCGCAGTCGAAACTGCCGAACAGGTTTTTTCGGTCGCCGAAGCGGTTGCCGCAAGCGGCGCAAAATTCTTTCGCGGCGGCGCGTTTAAACCGCGCACTTCGCCGTATGCTTTTCAGGGCAAAGGCGAAGACGGTTTGAAGATTTTAGCCGAAGTGCGCGACCAATACGGTTTGAACATCGTCACCGAAGCGATGGACGAGCGCGGCATTGATCTGGTCGAAAAATACGGCGACTGCATTCAAATCGGCGCACGCAATATGCAGAATTTTTCGCT
>JBDTSO010000456.1:0-2539 GCA_039931085.1 Acidobacteriota bacterium
ACAGGTTTTACTCTGCCGAAACTGCTCTGGACACGCGAGAACGAACCGCAAATTTGGGAGAAAGTCCGAACCGTTTTGCTGCCGAAAGATTATGTCAGATTTTGTTTGTCCGGCGATAAAGCGACCGATGTCGCCGACGCTTCCGGCACATTGCTGTTTGATATCATAAATCGCATTTGGTCAAATGAAATGCTCGACGCGCTCGGGTTAAACGCCGATTTATTTCCGCACGCTTATGAATCCGTTGAAATTACTGGAAAAGTTTCGGCAAGCGGAGCGAAAGAAACGGGTTTAATTGCCGGAACGCCGATTGTGGCGGGTGCGGGCGACAACGCGGCGGGTGCAGTCGGAATGGGCATCGTCAAAGCCGGAATGACGAGCGCGACCATCGGCACTTCGGGCGTGATTTTCGCCGCGACTGACCAGCCGAAACTCGATTTGCAGGGACGAATTCACACGCTTTGCCACGCAATTCCAAATCGCTGGCACAACACGGGTGTAACGCTTGGCGCCGGATTTTCTCTGAAATGGTTCGGAGAAAATTTTGCGAACGGAGAAACTTTCGATGAATTGACCGAAGAAGCCGCAAAAATTCCGGCGGGATCAGACGGCGCGATCTGGCTGCCGTATTTGATGGGCGAACGCGCTCCGCATCTCGACCCGAACGCCAAAGCCGCCTTCGTCGGTTTAACCGCAAGCCACACAAAAGCGCACCTGACACGCGCCGTTTTAGAAGGTGTAGCATTTTCATTGCGCGATTCGTTGGAAATTTTCAAAGAAACAGGGGCGAAAATCGAAAAAATCAGACTCGGCGGCGGCGGCGCGAAATCAAAATTATGGCGGCAAATTCAAGCCGACGTTTATGGGCAAACGGTTGAATTAATCGAAGCCGAAGAAGGCGCGGCGTTCGGCGCGGCGATTTTAGCCGGTGTCGGCGCGGGAAAATGGAAAACGGTTGACGAAGCGTGCGAAAAAACTATTCGGACAGCGCGGGAAATTCAGCCGGATGCCGACGCGGTTGAATTATACGATGGGCAGTTTGAGATTTATCAATCGCTTTACCCGGCACTGCGTCCGATTCTGAGCTGAGATACAATTTAATTTGAATAAAATATTGTCTTTTGATAACCCAAATTTTCATTTCAATATTTTTACTTCTTTTAGAAGCTATTAAGAAGTTGAAAATACAAGATAAAAATGGGGAAATTAGACGCTGATGAACGCGGATTCTATTACAATACGGGCGAAAATCTGTTTAATCAGCGTCTGATTTTCCCACTTTAAAACATCTTCATAAATTTCGCAGCATTTCGGCGGCGGTTTCAGGCGTGATGTCGCGCTGCGGCGAGGCGAGCAGTTCGTAGCCAACCATAAATTTGCGAATTGTTGCCGAACGAAGAAGCGGCGGATAAAAATGCGCGTGCAAATGAAATTCGGGATATTCGCGCCCGTCCGTCGGTTTTTGGTGAAATCCCAAAGAATACGGAAACGGCGTGTTGAAAAGTATGTCGTAAGTCGAAGTCGTCCGCTGCAAAATATCCGCGAGCGCGTTACGCTCTTTATCGTCTAAATCACTGATCGCGCCGACGGCTCGACGGCTTATAATTAAAGTTTCAAACGGATAAACCGCCCAAAACGGCACGAGCGAAACGAAATGTTCGTTTTCGTGAACAATGCGCGTCCGCTTTTCGAGTTCGGCGTTTAGATAATCGGTTAAAAGAGTTCGACCGTGTTTTTTCCAATGTTCGCCGAAGGTTTTTAGTTCTTTGACCGTTTCATTCGGCACAGTTTCGTTAGCCCAAATCTGGCAATGCGGATGCGGATTGCTCGCTCCCATCATCGCGCCGCGATTTTCAAAAATCTGCACCGAACCGATAAAATCGAGCGTACCGATTTCTTCGTATTGTTTAGCCCAAACGTCTATCACGGAGCGAATTTCCGCTAAACTCATTTTTGCCAGAGTCAAATCGTGGCGAGGAGAAAAACAAATTACACGGGAAATGCCGCGTTCACTTCGGGCAATAAACAGATTTTCTTCATTTTTTTCAGCTTCAGGCGTGTCGGGAAGCAGTGCAGAATAATCGTTTGTGAAAACGAAAGTTTGTTTATAGTCAGGATTTATCGCACCGCCGGCGCGTTCATTGCCCGGACACAAATAACAATTTGGATCATATTCCGGCTGAAATTCGGTTTGCCGATCTTCAACCTGACCTTGCCAAGGTCTTTGCGTGCGATGCGGCGATACCAGAATCCATTCACCGATCAAAGGATTAAAACGGCGATGAGGTCGCTTGTATAATTCATCGGTTTCTTTCATTTATTTGTTAAAGATTTTCGCGTATTCTTCCGGCGAAACTTTCGGCTTGCGGTCATACGTCATCAAACCGTTGATTTCCTGTTCGACATCGGTTAATTGCGTGTAGCAATATCCGACAAACGCTTTGTTGTTTCTCAGCGCGGTGACGGTCGCGTCAAGCCGTTTCAGATATGCTTCCTTCGTCGGTTCAATGTTTCCATAGCCGAATTCATCGGCTTTTTT
>JBDTSO010000457.1:0-2529 GCA_039931085.1 Acidobacteriota bacterium
ATCGCCTGAATCGGAATTCCCGTCCAACGCGCGATTACTTCTTCGACATCATCTTTGGAAACTTCGACCGCAAAAAACGAATCTTCGAGCGTTTTCAACTCATAAGAAATAAGCTGATCTTCATTGGCGGCGGCGCGTTTCCAATTTTCTACCGTTTCCTTCCACGAAGGTTCGGAATCGGCATTTTGCTGGTAACGAAGTTTGGCGCGGGAGCCGGCTTCGTCCAAAACGTCAATCGCTTTGTCGGGCAAAAATCGGTCGGGAATATAACGATTCGTTTGATAAACCGCCGTGTGGAGCGCGTCTTTTGAGTAACGAATTTGATGAAACGCTTCGTATCTTTCGGCTAAACCTTCGACGATTCGTAACGCTTCTTCTTCATTTGGCGGCACGACTTTGACCGATTGAAAACGTCTTTCGAGTGCGCGGTCTTTTTCGATTGATTTGCGAAATTCATTCGGTGTCGTCGCGCCAATACATTGAATTTCGCCGCGTGAAAGTGCCGGTTTCAAAATATTCGCCGCGTCCAGCGTTCCTTCCGCCGAACCCGCGCCGACCAATGTGTGAAGTTCGTCAATAAACACAATAAATTGCTTGTGTTCCTTGAGTTCACTCATAATTTTTTTCAAGCGTTCTTCAAATTGTCCACGATATTTCGTGCCGGCGACAATCAACGACAAATCGAGCAACAAAATCCGTTTATTTTCGAGAAAAGTCGGCACATTTTTATCAATAATTCTTTGCGCCAAACCTTCGATAATCGCCGTTTTGCCAACGCCCGATTCGCCGATCAAAACCGGATTATTTTTCGTCCGGCGGCAAAGAATTTCAATAATCCTTTCAACTTCCGTTTCGCGCCCGATCAGCGGATCGAGTTTTCCTTCCGCCGCTTCGGTTGTCAAATCGCGCGTAAATTCTTGAAGATGAGGCGTTTCGCTCTTTTCTTTGCCAATCGAATAAAAGTTTGTAAAACCGTTTTGTCTGGCAATTTCTTCGCGCACGTCTTGCAGACGCAGACCGTATTGATAAAGAATTTCCGCCGCAATCGAACGGTCTTCGCGCACCAAACCCAAAAGAATATGTTCGGGTCCGATGTGCCGATTTTGCAGTTGACGGCTTTCTTCGTTGGCAAACGCAAGAATGCGTTTGCTTTCCTGCGCCAGATGAAGTTCGGCGGATTGCGGAATGCGTTCGCGCAAAACAATGCGTTCTTCGACTTCGCGCCGAATCGCTTCGACAGTTAAAGCAGTGCGATACGGGAAAAATCTCGCGGAAATAGTTTTGTCCTCGCGCGTCAACCCCAACAGAATATGTTCGGGCGAAATGTAATGCGAACCGTATTGCAGTGCTTCGTAACGGGCGAAAAAAATCACCCGCCGTGCTTTTTCCGTGTAGCGTTCAAACATAATATTATTGCTTCAACTTTATACAAATTAATAAACGTATGATGCTCAAAGTCTGAACTTTATTGCCGAATTTTTCAAGTGTTAAAATTTTGAGTTATCTTAAATACAGTTTGAAAGCCCGCATAAATCCATAATTTTCTTAACGGTTAGCAGATAAAAGAATAAAATTCTTAACATAAAAATTTCTGCTGCTGCATCTTTAAGTTAACAAGGCGAATCTGAAGGAAAAAAGGAGTCTTATGAAAAATTTTTATACTGTTTTTCTGATAATTTTGATTTTTGCGCTCAACAATTTTGCTCAAGTTAAAAAAGAAGACTCAAACGCCGCGCTTGAAAATGCGAAGATTAAAATTACTTTGCTCAATTTGCCCGGAGTTGATTTGGAAAAAAGCAAATGGGAAATGAGTTATGAACTCAGAATTGCTACTCAAAAAGACCTGAGTGATGCGATGACGAACGGCAGCTTAACGCTTAATGCCGACCAAAAGTTAGGAGATTTTGTCGCTAAAAACAGTTTTTCAAAAAGTAGTTTGGTGAAAAAGGAAAATCGGGAAATAGTATTGACGATCCCGCTTGATAAGAAAATTCAGGAAAAATTAGCAAACGACCTCGCAAGTCTGGTCGAATTTGAAAATCTCGTCGCTCAAAATAAAAACAACCGCGAATCACTGACGGAACGGCAGATCAAATCGCAAGATTTCGTGATGTATGCCAACATTTTGGTTTATGATGCAAAACTTAAAAAAAATATTATTGTGCCGTTCAATTGGCTCTTACCTTATTCGCGCTTTGCACATTTGCCGGGAGCGAATTTTGAAATGACATTTGAAATTAAAGAAGGCGGAGATTTCGCCAAAAGTGTCGTGCTGCCGGAACGAGCAAAAAAGTCATTGACGATAACGACCAAACAATAAAAAACTGTTTCAAAAGTCGCTAAAGGCAACAAACGATATAGTCTAGCGAGAATCGCTAGGAAGCGCGAAATCATTCATTCCGACGCGGAAAGCGTCGTACAACGGGCGGAAAATGTTGCTCACCTTCAGTGAGCGGTTAAACCACCTATGTTACCTAGTGTAGAAACAAGGCTGTTTGTTGGTGTTCTGAGTTCAAACTTCAGTTTGTG